>JAHEIW010000192.1 GCA_024639185.1 Deltaproteobacteria bacterium
CCAAACTCTCCTTCAACGAGCGGGTGGCATAGCCGACATCCAGTCCAATGTCCCACAGCGGATAAATGATTTCCTGGACCAATTCTTCGGCTTCCCGGGGAACCTTTTTTTTAAACAAAAACAACAGGTCGACGTCAGAATGGATGCATTGCTCCTCCCTGCCGTAACCGCCCTGGGCAATAATGGCATACGGGTTTTTGCGAATGTCCAAACGTGGACCCACCATACTGGTTTCAAATGCTCGGCGGAAATAATCGTCCAACAGCCGGGTATACTGTTTTAAAAAGTCGGGCTCTTTGCCCTTTAAAAGGCTCTCAATAAGCCCTTTGGTTTTTTGCTGCAATTGCTGGGCGGTTTTTTGATGGATTGCGCTCATTATTCCAGTTTCCTGATGTTGATTAAATGAACCACTTCTTGCTGAGCAACATATATGCCATCAAGGCCTAATGTTTAAAAATATTATTATTTCATATAGTTAAGGATTAAAAAGCTTTGGCGGGCAGGTATCAGATTGTTACAAATTTGGCGAAAAAAGAAAAAAAATATTACAAAAATGTAACATAAGTTTTTTAGAAATACATAATACCATGGAACTGATTCGTGTTTACGCATGTAGGCGCTGCAGCGGCTGCCAAGCGGCTGACAGGTTCGATGGTGGTACATTTATTTAAAACAATTTAAGGAATGACGGTCATCAGGGAACGTCAACGGTGTCTGAATCATCGCAGGCTTTATCGACCCCGCCTTTGAACGGCTGATCGACATCCGGTTCGGAATTATAAAAATAACGAAAATAGGCATGGGTCGTTCGGACGCGAGCGGTTTGACCTTGATTGATGCGGCCCTGCCAGACGAGTGCGCCCATGTTGCCGTTGCTGTCAACGTCAAATACCTTGAGATAAACATCGCCGCGGGCGGCCTTGAGATAGCAGGCCCCTTCTTCTGTATCAACCTCGGAGGTGGCCGCACAGCCGACGAGTAGCGCAGCCCAAAAGAAAAGTGTTAAAGCGGCAATAATTCTGTTCATATTGTCAGTCTCCTGCCTCAAGGGACCAGGACGGTGTTCAGATTGTTACACCAGCGATCACCTCCACCGCTCAGAGGCTGGTCTTGGTCAGGCTGGTCATTATAATCGTAACGGAAGCGGGCATGAGGTGCGGTGAGTTTTGTAGATTCGCCCTGATTAAGCCGGCCCTGCCAGATCTGAGCACCTTGATTGCCGTCACGGTCCATATCATAAATGATGACAAAAACGTCCTTGTTTGATGCTTTAAGATAACAGGTGCCTTCTTCGGCGGCTGCAGTCTGGCCGCTGAAAATAGCAGCTAAAATAAAGGCAACCAGGGCAATTGATAGTCGTATATATAATTTCCTCATCTTTATTCCTTACTGAATACCATCCTTTTAATTCTGTTCCTGTTGTTTGGTACCAAAAGATAAACCAGCCTTAATGGCATGTCAAAGATAACCTTTTGGTCATATTCCCGTCATGTTGCGGCGAAACAGATGGTCTATTATGCAGCTCAACATTATTGGTTTTCATTCTGGCATAATCGCCACAGCGATTGCGGTCGGTCTGATCTTTCAGGCCCGGTTGCAAGTGTGACACTCACATGAAAAGTTTCCCACTCCCTTGTTGCGCCTATTGAGCAGGCGGAGCCGGATGTATTGCGGGCGCTTTTAGCATCTGAAAATGCCCTGAACCATCTGATGGACCTGGCCACCAGATTCAAAACAGTAAAAGAGCACCCGGCAAAATTCTCAAGAACATTCATAAAAGGGGAGCCCGGGTGGCCAACAAAGAGAAAATCGATTCTTTTTTAAAAACCACCCGAAAACTGGCCCAACTGCATGCGGCCGCAAAAACACATCGAGTTGAGCTCGGCAACGCCTGTTTAAAAACAGATCAGCGGCAATCTTTGCTGGCGTCTTTAAATCGCCGGATTGATCAAATGTTTGATCTATTAAAATACTGGCGCTTTGAACCCTGCGTCATTGATGAAATAGAAGAAAAGATTCGTGAATATCCAGATTTAACTGATTCCCGGGATCATACCCGCACCCTGACGCAGATTGCCCTCAGCCGTGCAAGGTTTAACGCTCAGCGAAGCCAACTGATTCAGGCCAATTTGCGGCTAGTGGTCAGTATTGCCCGGCGATATGTGCAGCGCGGTCTGTCGCTAATTGATCTGATCCAGGAGGGCAACACCGGTTTGATCCGGGCAGCCAATCGCTATGATTATCGCCGCGGAACGCGTTTCAGCACATGTGCTGTCTGGTGGATCCGGCAGGCGATTTTGCGGGCCATCTACAACCAGGCAAGGACCATTCGACTCCCCATTCATATCAGAGAGCGCTATCGTAAGATTCAAAAAATCGCCGACAGTTTGCAGATGGGTAACAACGGAGACGACAATATTCAAATACTGGCCGAGCGGAGCGGGATGCCCTTTGATGAAGTCGATCGTATTTTAGCTATTGCCGGAGAACCGCTTTCGCTGGATGCGCCTGTGAATCCCCGGGCGACACGTTTTCTGGGTGATGCTTTAGAAGCCAGTAACTCGGAGGATCCCTTTACAGCTGTCGCCAACCGTCATCTGGCAGAAAAAACGCGTAAAGTTCTTTCTGTTTTGACACCGCGGGAAGAAAAAATTTTGCGGATGCGGTTTGGTATCGGCGAGAAGACCGATCACACCCTGGATGAAATCAGCCGGTACTTTGATCTAACCCGCGAGCGTATCCGACAGATCGAGGCCCGGGCGCTGCAAAAGCTGCAGCGGTCAAAATACAGTCGCAGCCTGAGGGCGTTTATCGAGCATTGATAACCTGAATCTTGCATATGAAATCCTCCGACTCGTGCAAAATTCAGGAACACATCTAAGGGCTTCCGAAAAATGAATTCCAGATTCCTTCCACCCGCTGGCGCAAATGGCTGAATTTGTCCTTGCCAACATTGGCCGGTTTTTCCTGCAGACTGGCTTGATGGGCTGCAGCCCGATAAATCAGATAGGCATGTTTTAAGATGTGGGCGGTATATTCATCAATAGCGCCGGTTGAAATCAGCGTCTGGATCAGGCGCACATTATCAGTCCATTGCAGCAAGGCCGGGTATGCATGTGATTTTAGCAACACGAGATATTGGACCAGAAATTCGATATCAACCATGCCGCCTGTATCCTGCTTAAGATCAAATATGCCTGCTTTGGGTTTTAACAACTCCTGGCGCATGCGCTGACGCATGCGGGTCACTTCTTGCTGCAGCTTGCGCCTTTTCCGCTGGCGGGCCAGAACTTCGTTGCGCGTTTCTGTGAAGTGGTCGATGAGCAGCGGATCCCCGAAAATGGGCCGCGCTTTTATCAGCGCCTGATGCTCCCAGGTCCAGGCCTGGTTTTGTTGGTAATCGCGAAATCCCTCTGCATGGCTGACGAGCACACCGGCCCCTCCGCTGGGTCGCAGGCGCATGTCGATTTCATAGAGTTTGCCTGCCGCGGTGTGGGTGGTCAGTATATGGATAACGCGCTGACCGAGGCGATTATAGAATTGGGCACTGTCAATGGCCTGTTGACTGCCTTTCGTTTTTTCACCTCGGCCGGAATGCAAAAATACCAGGTCCAGGTCTGAACCATAGCCCAGTTCCAACCCGCCGAGCTTGCCATAGGCAATCACCGCAAAGCCGCTATCACCCATTTTGCCGTTCAACTCGCAGTGCGGCGTGCCGTGCCTGGCCAGCAGATGGTCATAGGCGATGTTTACAACTTCAGCCAGCACTGTTTCAGCAATACCTGAAAGGTGGTCGCTGACCCGCATCAATGGCAGTGCTCCGGTTACATCAGCGGCAGCCACCCGCAGCACGTTCACTTCTTTAAATACGCACATCTGTTCGATCTGATGTTCGAGGTCATCGGCGAGGCTGCCGCGCATGCGCCGCCAGAGGTCCTTCTTAATCTGTTCGATGTCCGGCGGTCTGTATAGCGTGCGGGGGTCTAAAAGCTCATCTAAAAGCACCGGATGCAAAGCCAGAAAAGAAGCGATCCAGGGGCTTGCTTCTGTTAGTTGAACCAGGTGCGTCAGGGCATCGGGGTTTTCCAGCAGGAGCGCAAAATAGCTGATCCGGCCGCCGATGGATTCTATCAGGTCGACAACCCGACCCAGCACCGCCTCGGGCCTTTTGGCGTTGCCAACGGTTTTGAGGACCTGTGGGATTAATTTTTCAAGGCGTTGCTGACCCTTTGATCCGATTTTATCTGAGCTGAGGGCAGCGCTTAAATAGTTTAATAATCGCAAGACTTCCTGCGGTTGTTCGTAACCGATATCCTTAAGCACGCTCTCAGCCGGCCCATTGCTGACCAGGCCCTGCCACATCCCCAACAGCTGTTTATCTGTTCGGTGTTTATCGGTTTCGGCATCTTTGGTTTCCAACAGCATCTGGAAATGACGGTGAACATTATGGCGATATTTGTCCAGCTGCAGCATAAAGTCGGTGCTGTCGTGGAAGCCCATGGCGGTTGCCAGACGGGCTTGATCCGCAGGATCTGAAGATAAATTGTGGGTTTGTTGATCAGCAAATTCCTGCAGGCGGTGCTCGGTATCTCTGAGGAAAACGTAAGCGGCCCTGAGCTCATCTCCCACTTCTGGCGGGATATGGTTTTCGCGCACCAGGATGCGGAGCACCTTTTGGATGCTGCGCTCCTGCAGATCAGGCGTCACACCGCCGCGGATCAGCTGAAACATGTGACCAAAAAATTCGATTTCCCGAATACCGCCCCGTCCCAGTTTGATATTGTGTTTCATCCCCTTGCGCTGCACTTCCAGGGAAATCATTTGCTTCATTTCGCGCAAGGAATCAAAGGCACCGTAATCCAGATAGCGTCGGTAAATAAAAGGGTTTAATCGTTTCAACAATTTCTGGCCGGCTTTTTTATCGCCGGCCACCACGCGCGCGCGAATTAAGGCATAGCGTTCCCATTCCCGGCCTTGCTCCTGGTAGTAGTTTTCCAGGGCGTCAAAATGCATGACCAGCGGGCCATTTTCGCCATAGGGTCGTAACCTTAAGTCCGTGCGGAACACGAACCCATCAACTGTGGGTTGACTAATAACCTTAATCAGCTGTCGTCCCAGGCGGGTGAAAAAATTATCATTACTGATGGATTGCGGGCACTGCTGAGTATGGCCGGGTTTAGGATAGGCGAAGATCAGATCGATATCGGATGAGAAGTTTAACTCCCGAGCCCCTAGCTTGCCAAGACCCAGTATAACCAGTTCCTGGCGAGAGCCATCTTCGTCAGTTGGCCTGCCATATTGATCGGTTAACCAGCGGTAAAGGGTCGCAGCCGTCTGGTCGAGACAGGTGTCCGCCATGTTGGAAAGATCGGTGACTGTTCCTGCCAGTTCGCTCCAGCCGCAAAGATCCCGGAACGCAATTCGGAGCATTTCCCTGAGCCGGAAAATACGCAAATTTCGGCTCAATGACGCCTCATCAGTTATATCGGAAAGGGTTGTTTTTAATTTTTGATCATAGTCTTTTAGCGCATAGCGACGCTGCAGGTCACCACTGTCGATGAGATCGGCAATTAACGCGGGGTCGCGTATGCCGTTATCGGCAACAAAATTGCTAAATACAAACACGCGCTGAAGGGCGTCTAACAGGTGCGGATCGAGTGGAAGGTGCACATTGGCTTTTTTAGATGAATTTTTAAACGCCTCCCATTTT
>JAHEIW010000193.1:0-2006 GCA_024639185.1 Deltaproteobacteria bacterium
ATTCTCGATGTTAGATTGCTTGCCATCTTATCCTCCAACTAATCGCAACTTATCCTAAATTGCAGATATCCCTTATAGTATCTGCAAAAAATTGGGACTCTCAAAAGTACTGATACTGTAACGTATTAAAAATTTGAGAGGCTCGCGAAAAGTTGCGATATCATATTGTCAATTGAAATTCTAACTCGCTTGCCAATTCTATCAACTCAAGTATAGGTCAGGGCATCTGATTTCTGTCTTCTGAGCTCTGAGCTCTGACCTCTGACGTCTGACCTCTGTATTCTGATTCCTTCGACCACATTCCAATTGACATCCTTTTTGGTTTTCGTTAACCTTTTCCATTTTTATGGTTAACCAACAGCTGGTTTTATAGGGGTTGTCAATAAACGTTGCGGTTGCGGAACGCTTTTTTGCGACAACTCTTATACCGTCATCCTTTTTTTGCGTTATTTCGAACATTAATATGACAAGCGGTGTACATATGAAGCGCCGGATTCTTGAAAAGCTGAGGGAAAAGGAGGGGGCTGTTTCAGGGCAGACCCTGAGCGCACAATTGGGTATATCGCGGGTATCGATCTGGAAGCATATACAGCAACTCCAGGCGCTGGGTTATGAGGTCGTGTCGTCTGCCAAAGGGTATCGTCTGAAAAATTCCCCGGACGTTCCCTATCCATGGGAATTTACAGGGCGAGATTCCAAAATCATTTATCATGCCGAACTGGCTTCTACGATGGATGCGGCCAAAGAATTGGCGCGCAAGGGCTGTCCGGATTTTACAACTGTCATCGCCGGGCGCCAGACAAGCGGTCGAGGGCGCCTGGACCGGCAATGGTCATCTGAAAAAGGCGGCCTTTATTTTACGATGGTTTTAAGGCCAGATTTGCCACCGGTCTTAAGCTTTCGGGTGAGTTTTTTAGCATCATTGACGCTTGCCGAAATATTAAATGAGATGTTTGGCATAGATGTCAGGGTTAAATGGCCCAATGATCTTTTGGTTGACGAGTGTAAGATCTGCGGCATGCTCGCTGAACTGGAGGCTGAAGCGGATCGGGTAACGTTTATCAATATCGGCATCGGTCTGAATGTCAATAATAATCCACCACCGGTTGAACCGGCGGCGACATCACTCAGAGCGATTTTGGGGCGCAGGGTAATGCAAAAAGAGATACTTTCTCGCTTTCTGGATTCATTTGAAGTGCAAATGCAAGCGGCTGCATATAATGATGTGATTGAACGCTGGAAGCAATTTACGGTGACTTTGGATCGCCATGTACGGGTGGTAACGACCCGGGAAGTCCTTACGGGTAAAGCAGTTGATGTCGACGATACCGGTGCGTTGATCCTGAAATGTGCTGATGGAACCCTGAAAACGATACGCTACGGAGATTGTTTTCATCAAAGCCCTTAGGCATTTCTAATTTTAGAGCACCTTCGAATAGTCTTTCTCAAGAATGGTAGATTATGGAATCGTCGAATCAATTACGAATGATGGTTTATGCATCTTTATTTTCGGCGTTAACTGCGGTCGGTGCTTTTTTAGCGATTCCCATCGGACCGGTTCCCATCGTGCTGCAAAATATGTTTGTTTATTTGGCTGGCCTGCTGCTGGGCAGTCGTTGGGGGCTGGCAAGCGTAGGGGTGTATCTTCTGGCGGGGTCTGTTGGGCTGCCGGTTTTTTCCGGCGGACTCGGTGGCATCGGTCGTTTAGTCGGACCGACCGGTGGTTATCTGATCGGGTACCTGCCGACGGTTTTTATCATCGGCAAAATTGCGCAAAACACCCGTCCGCGCTGGATGACCGATGTTTTGGCCATGATTTGCGGAACGCTGGTACTGTATGCCTGTGGCGTATCATGGTTGAAAATGATCTCAGGCATGCCACTGGCAAAAACGCTGATGCTGGGCATGTATCCTTTTCTGATTGGCGATGCCTTAAAAATAGCGGCTGCCGCTGCCATTGCCAGAGCCCTGCGGCCGGTCATAAGAGTTGCGGGTTCCGGGTTCCG
>JAHEIW010000193.1:2106-5709 GCA_024639185.1 Deltaproteobacteria bacterium
CTCGATCAAATTAACCTGAAGATTAAAGCCGGTGCTTTTGTAGTCATCGCCGGACCCAACGGCTCCGGTAAAACGACTCTCATCCGGCACTTAAACGGGCTGCTGCGGCCGACGGTCGGGAACGTTAAAGTGGACGGTATTTCGGTGCAAAAGGATCTGATACGCGCAAGACGCATGGTGGGCATGATGTTCCAGGATGCGGACAGTCAAATCGTCGGTGAAACGGTGTGGGCTGATGTGGCTTTTGGGCCCGAAAACCTGCGGCTGGATCATGATCAAATCAGTGCGCGTGTGTCTGCTGCGCTGGCGGTCGTTGGTCTGGAAGGTTTTACCGATCAACGGCCCCATTTGCTATCCGGTGGTGAAAAACGGCGACTGGCCATCGCGGGTATTCTGGCAATGGAACCCAAAGTGATCGTTTGCGATGAACCCTTTACCAGTTTGGACTATCCGGGTGTCAAGCAGGTTCTCAAACAGATTCTGGCTTTGCATCAAGCCGGCCACACCATTTTAGTGATTACCCACGATCTTGAAAAGGTCCTGGCCCACGCCGATCGTTTAGTGATTTTGCAGAAAGGTAAAATTGTAAGAGATGGGATACCTGCTGAAATTGTCGGCGACATTGAAACCTATGGTGTCAGGGCGCCTTGCGCTTCTCATCTGGGCATGGAGGTTGGTTCATGGCTGAACTGACAACCTTTAGCTTCCAATCCGGAACCTCAGTGCTGCACCAACTGGACGTGCGTTTCAAGATTCTGTTTTTGATCCTGATTAGTCTCGTCAGTTTGAGAGTCGGGTTCATCGGACTGGGTATTCTCACTGCACTGCTGACGGCGCTGAGCGTTCATGCGCGCCTGTCGGTCCGTTCCGGTCTAAAAGAGGCTCGTTTTTTTCTTATATTACTTCTGCTAATTCTAATGGTCCGCATGTTCACCACTTCCGGGACGATCTGGGTCGAATTTGGACCGCTATCGATTACCAGACCCGGGCTGTTTGCGGGTTTAAGCATTTGCTGGCGACTGGTGCTTGTTGCCATGCTGGGTTTTCTTTTTATTTTGACAACCCGCTCTTCACAGATCAAGGCGGCCGTGCAATGGTTTCTCAAGCCCTTTGGATTTATACCGACTCAACAGATTGCCACCATGATGGGATTGACGGTACGATTTATTCCCGTCATTCTTAACCAGGCCAAAGAAACCACCATAGCCCAGCGGGCGCGTTGCCTGGGAAACAGGAAAAATCCGCTATATCGTATGATACGACTGGGAACACCCCTGATTCGCAGAACCTTCGAGCAGGCAGACCGGTTGACCGTTGCCATGGAGGCCCGCTGCTATTCTGAAGACCGCACAGATCCCATCTTATGTGCCACCCGAAAAGACTGGGTTGCCCTTTTCATCCTGCTCCTCATTGGCGGATGGGTTCTATACATCTAAGATCTGCTCCCAGCGACTATCGGGGCCCTCATGAGCGGATCCCACCTTTAATCATATCTGTCGGTTCCGCTGATCTGTCACTTGAACAACCCTTTGATATTATTTTTATTTAATGAAATGCAATCGGAGAAAACGGCATTTGATTTTATGGTAAACGGTTTGACAAACAAAGCCAAACGAGCACATAATTGACACGTGGGGAACACTATAGTAAGGCCTAAGCCGCAGAATTATTCCTATTGGAATTCAATTGACTTTCTAATCCTTGCGGATGGGGGTATTTTTTGAAAATCATCATTGTCGGAGCAGGGCAGGTCGGGTTTCATATTGCCAGTCATCTGGTGCTGGAAAACAAGGATGTGGTGGTGCTCGATAAAAAACCGGATGCGATTCGGCGGGTCTCAGACAATCTTGATGTTCAGGTTATCATCGGCTCCGGCAGCAGCCCAATTGTTCTGGAGGAAGCCGGCATTCAGGATGCCGAAGTTATACTGGCGGTAACCAATAGCGATGAAACCAATCTGGTGGCCTGCCTGGTGGCGAATATGATTTCACCTTCAACCAAAAAACTGGCGCGCATCCGCAATGCCGATTTTGACGATTATCACAATAATTTTCGCGATGTGGCGCCGCATATTGACACCATCATCAACCCCGACATTGAGGTGGTAAACACCATCCATCGTATGATGAGCGTACCGGGGGCGGTTGATATTGGTGAATTTGCCGACGGTCGTCTTAAATTTGTGGGTGTGAACCTGGAAGACGATTCCCAGCTGGCCGGCGCACGGCTTGCGGATCTCCCGCAGATCGTTGGCAAAGCCAGACCCCTGATTGCCGCTGTCGTACGCGAAGATGAGCTTATCATCCCCAGAGGCGAAGACCGTCTCGAGGTCGGTGATCTGGTGTATTTCATCAGCGAAGAAGACAAATTGCTGGATACCCTTTCGCTGTTCAACAAATACGCCCAACCGCTGAAGCGTGCGCTCATTGTCGGCGGCGGGCGTATCGGCTATCGACTGGCGCGTTTGTTGGAAGAACATTCTATTTATTGCAAAATCATCGAACGCAATGCGGATCGCTGCACCTACCTGGCTGAACGCTTAAACAAAACGATCGTGCTCTGTGGGGACGGTTCGGATCAGGAACTGCTCACGGAAGAAAATATCCAGGATATGGATATTGTCATCACCCTTACCCAGGACGAGGAAACCAATATTTTAGCCTCCCTGTTGGCCAAACGCATGGGCGCCCGTAAAACAATCACCCGCATCAGTAAATTCAGCTATTTTCCGCTGACACATGCCATTGGCATTGAGCAGGTCGTCAGCCCCCGGCTTTCGGCCATCAACTCAATCCTGCAACACATCCGCAAAGGCAAAGTCCTATCTGCCATTTCCATTAAAGGCGAGCAGGCTGAAGTGATCGAAGCCGTGGCGCTGGAGACTTCCGATATCGTAGAAAAACCGCTGCGTAAGATCTCCTTTCCCAAAGGCGCCATGGTCGCCGGTATCATCCGCAAGGATACCATTGTTATTCCCTCAGGCGAAAGCGTCATCCAGCCCAATGACCGGGTTATCATTTTTGCCCGCAAAGAAGCCATTCCCAAGATTGAACAAATTCTGTCCGTAAAGCTGGAGTATTTCTAAATGCGCTGGCGTTACATCCTGCATACGATCGCGATCATGTGCTTGTTTTTCGGCTTGACCATGATGCTTCCGCTTTTCGTTGCTCTGTATTACCGCGACCAGAGCGTGGCGCCGATGTTAAAATCCATGGCGATAACTGTTTTCAGCGGTCTCGCCCTTCACTTTATGTTCAAAAGTGGCAGGGTCGAAGTGATCAGCCAGCGGGAAGGCATGGCCATTGTTGCCCTCGGGTGGACTGCTGTGGGTATGTTCGGAGCGTTGCCGTTTTATTTTGACGCTGGATTTGAGAGCTTCGTCGACGCGGCTTTTGAATCGGTTTCGGGTTTTACCACGACGGGCGCATCTATTCTAACGAATATTGAAGCGGTTTCAAAAGGCCTTTTATTCTGGCGCAGTTTTATCCAGTGGCTCGGGGGAATGGGGATCATCGTGCTGTCAGTGGCCATTCTGCCGTTTTTGGGTGTGGGGGGTATGCAGCTTTACAAAGCCGAAGTTCCCAGTCCGGTCCCGGATAAACT
>JAHEIW010000194.1 GCA_024639185.1 Deltaproteobacteria bacterium
CCAGGCGTGTCTGGAGGATGTCTACATTCGTGGGATTATCATCCACGATCAGAATTAATGGCGGCGTTCTCATAATGTTTGCTCCTCAATCGCATAACGCGGATATCGCCAACCGATGGGAGAACCAATTTAAGTTTCGGTGTTTAGCACCTATACTCACTGAAGCCTCTCCCAGCCCCTCAAACAGGGTATGATGGTATCGTTTGTTCTTACCAACATATTGTCAATTCATAAGCCGCCGGCATCGATCAGGTTTGCGCCCATAAAGCATGCCCCCGCGGTAACGGTAGAACCGTTTAAATTCTCATCCCGCCAAGGCGGAGTGGCTTATGAATTGAGTTAAATCGCTCTTAGGCCCTTTTAGACATACTCGCGAACCTTCACCAGAAGTTCCCGCGGCCTAAATGGTTTGGAAACATAAGCATCACAACCGGCTTCATATGCCTTGGCTTCATCGCCGCTCAGCGCATAAGAGGTGACCGCAATGATCGGGGTTGAGCGCAGGGCGGGGTTGGCTTTGATTCGCCTCGTAGCCTCGTATCCGTCGAAATCAGGTAGTTGAATGTCCATCAGGATCAAGTCGGGATGGTGAGTCTCGGCTGACATCACCCCCGCTTCTGCGGTAACAGCCTCAATCACCTTATAGCCGGCGTTTGTGAGAAGATCTCGCAAGATACGCCGATTATCCTCCTGGTCTTCAATAATTAAAATCAGCTCGCTCATCCTTGCTTCCTTTGCTTTTCGACACGAACCGGCAGTGTGAACCGAAAAGTCGATCCTTTGCCAAGAGTGGACCCAACCCAGATACGGCCCCCATGCATTTCGACTATTTTTTTGGAAATCGAGAGTCCGAGACCGGTTCCACCCTTTTTTCGAGTACTGGAGCTATCGGTCTGCTGAAACTCTTCGAAAATCCGCTGTTGATCAGCTGCTGAAAGTCCCAGCCCGGTGTCTGACACAGCGACGAAAAACTTATTGTTCGACGATGTAACTTCCACCTTGACTTCGCCCTCTTCGGTAAATTTAATAGCGTTACCGACGAGGTTCAAGAAAACCTGGGCGATGCGCTGTTCGTCGCCCTTGCCGACGGTTAGATCCGGCGACACTGAAAATTTCAAATCAAGATTCTTTTCTTCAGCCAGAGACTCAACCGAGTTGACAACCGTGTGGACGACCTCCTGCATAGAATAGTCGTTGAGAGAAAGAGGGAGCTGCCCGGCCTCAATCTTGGAAAGATCAAGAACATTATTGATCAGGCTAAGCAGGTGACGCCCACTTTTTTCAAGGCGTTTCAGAACTTTCTGGATTTTTACTGGTACATCACCGTATATGTTATCAAGGATCAGCTCCGTGTAGCCCAAAATGGCATTCAGAGGGGTTCTAAGTTCATGGCTCATGTTGGCAAGAAACTCGGATTTGTGCTTGTTGGCGACCTCAAGCTCGCGACCCTTTTCCTCTATCTCGCGGAAAAGCCATGCGTTGTAAATGGCGATCACCGACTGTGCAGCGAAGGTCTGAAGCAATTTCACCACAGATGCGGGGAATTCGCCGGCCGCCTTGCGCCGGACGACCAGCCCGCCAATGAGGCGATCTTGGCGTAGCAGCGGTAATGCGAGCAGGGCTTGATAGCCAGCTTGCCGAACGAAATCGAAATAATAGCCCGGTGCCTTTTCAATATCCGGAATCTGATCTGGAGCGCGATTCATTGCGGCCTGGCCCATAATCGTCTGGTCCCCCACACGTATCTTCAACTCGTGCAGCGCTTCGATATACTCTGGACGTATGCCGTAGTTTATCCGCGGTAGAAATACCCCCTCCCCTTCGTCGTACTCGTAAATCGTTCCGGCATCAGTCTTCGAGAGCTCCACCGCGTGACGAACAATACTCGTCAGAACCGTTTCAGGGTTGAGAGTGGAGCTGACTGCCTGGCTTACTTCTCCCAAAACTTTCAGTTCTTCCACTGATCGGGCCAACTCCAGGGTACGCAATTCTACTCTTTGCTCTAAGGTTCGGCTGTACTCCTCTAATTTTTCTTTGCTCTCACGAAGTTCTGCGAATAACTGCTTAATCGAGCCCCGCATGATATCCAGTTGCTGCGCGAGTTTTCCAATCTCGTCACGACTGCTTTTATCAACAAAAGTGTCCAAATCACCCCGGGCGATCGATGAAGCTGATTCCTGTAATTTCAGTAATGGGGAAGAGATATACCGTTTCGTGATGAAGATGGATGTCAGCCAGATTGCTGCGATAATAAGGATTAACAAGCTAATCGTGCCGTATATTTGAGAATGCAGCTGTTTTTTCACGATTTCCCGCGACATTACGATTAGAATCTTGCTGATTTTTTTTTCTTCAAAGTAAATATCGGATGATTTGGCGATCAATTCAGAGTCTTTTAACAAGGTCGGGGACATCTCCGACGCAATTTTTTGGACCTGAAAACCAGCGCGTTTTTTCTCAGTGATAACCTGGCCTTTCCACGATATCTTTGTATAAACAAATGATTCATCTAAAAATAAGGCCTCAACGAAATCAGCTACAACGACGTAGTCCAGGTTCCACAAAGGGGTTGCCAGACTGTTCTGGGCAAACTCGATGGCATTATCTAACCGCATTTCCAACTCGTTTTCGATTTTGTTAATGTCAAATAATATGACGATCGCAGCAAAAACGATTAACAATAGAGTGATTACGCCGATTAAGGCATAACTGAAACGATGGCTGATGCTACTGACTTTAGGAGAGGTCTTGGATGAAGAGGCTTTCTGCATGGACTCCAACCTTTATGGCGCATTGGGTCAACCACACATTGGTAAGATCCTGGTTCGGTTAACCTCCTTTTAGGTCACTAAAAAGGCTAATAGAAAAGATGCGATACAGATGAAAGCAAATGAATTGCAGAGCTGTCGTTATTTACGTCTCATAAATGCCTTATTTCAAATATTTCGAAAATGCAGGGCAAAAAAGTGTTTTGAAAACGATGGCATAGCTTTTAAGTAAGTTACCAGTTTCAATTTTGTACCTCGTTTCCCCGCCAAAAAGCCAAGGTAACTCGGCTTTTTGTGTTAAGACAGTGTGCATCTCCCCAACCTTCCCCCAAAATGGGTTTTGCTTTAGTCTTGAACCTTCCGAATAAATTTATTTTGATTTTCTCATTCAGAGATCTGGTTAGCCTATTTGTAACAAAGCTTATTAGTTGCTGTCAACTTTTATAGTAATCACTGAGCATATCTTGCAAGATCCTGAAAATATCATTCGCCCAAAATCAATGGGATATGAATACTTGTCGGACCAAGTTATATTTTTGCATTTGCAGGTGGACAGCTTTAGAACATTGGAAGAAATGGATGCGGAACCCGCGTCGTATCGAGTTAGATGAAAATATGGAGAAACAGCATGGAACCAAAACAGAGTATAGTATTTAAGGTATAGACCTCTGGTAGTGTCCTAACAAAAAGGAAGCAGCCTGACTGCACAGTAAGATGTTGAAATGTCTGCTATATCTGATATAAAGACAATGGCTTAACGTTAAAGATACCCAAAGCATATCTTACAGCAGGCACTCGTTTTGTATTCAGCCCGAACCCGCTACTTTAACCCACCTCAAAATCAGACTATAAACAGCATATAAAATTCAAGCCGCCCAGCAAAAATGGGCGGGCAGATTTAGGATTAACTAAACAAATACACAATAAAATCAATTGATTCAAGAGATTCGACTTAGGCACGATATGAGGCCTTTCCTTTTATGTAGATTAGCCAGGGGAAACCCACAATGGCCGGGCGTTTAAGGTTTGTTCAGCAAATCTTAACATTTTGATCCTATCGATGTCGTGGATTAGTTTGGCCAATCTACAATTCAGGCCCAAACACGGCCGGACTCTACATATTGTCTTGTAATCTTTTTGAAATCTCTTGAGTTTTGAATTTGGATATGAAACAAATATCGCTGGTATCGGTGCAACACCGAACTTTCATCTTATGGCAGCTCAAAGTACCGACATCGTTAATCATTCAACCGCTCAGGGAGATCTAACATTACGGGTAGCTTCAACCGTTTCAATGTGGAGGTTTTCTCATGGACCGTTTCTCGAGCTGGATCGATGAACACAGGGACGAGATTCTCGACTGGCTTGTCTCACTGGTTCAAATCAACAGTTATACCGGCAATCCCGAGGGCGTGAACCGCGTGGGCGATCAGGTTGCAGCTTTCCTGAAGCATCTGGGCTTCGACGAGACCCGCTACGCGCGGGAATCCATCGGCGACCACCGGCTTCTTGTCCGTTCCAATCCTGGCAAACAGATTCTCTTCTCGTGCCACTTGGACACGGTCTTTCCTCCGGATTTGGGATTCAACAAGTGCCTCGTGGGGAGTCCGGTGACCACCGGACCCGGTGTCATCGATATGAAAGGAGGGATCACGGTCCTCCTGTTCACCCTGATGATGCTGAAAGACCTCGGGTTGCGACGCCCGTTCGGTTACCACATCTTCTTCTCGGCCGACGAAGAGACCGGCTCCGAGGACGCACGTCCCTTAGTGGAGGCGCAGGCCCAGGGCAAGGATTACGGCCTTGTGTTCGAATGCGGCGGCGCCAACGGGGAGGTCGTTTCGGAAAGAAAGGGAGTGGGAACCTTCCGCATAGAGATCGAGGGCAAGGCGGCCCACGCGGGCAACGACTATGCCCAAGGTATCAACGCCAACCTGGAGGCAGCGCACAAGCTCATCGCCATTCAGGGACACACCAACCTGGAGATCGGCACCTCGGTCAACGTGGGCCAGATCGGCGGTGGTATCGGCGCCAACACCATCTCCCCCAGCGCTTTTTTGCTCATCGACTTCCGATACGCAGTAGACGAAGAGGGGGAGCATATCGTCTCGATGCTAGATGAGCAGACGAAGACCACCTATGTCGAGGGCACCCGCTCCCGGATAAGTGGCTGTATCCAGCGGCCGGTCATGGTGGAGACCGATGCCACACGAACATTAGCTAGGCTCGTCAGCCAAGCAAGTGGTGGCACGGTCCACACGGAAAAACGCGGCGGCGTAGGAGACGCCAACTTCATCGCCTTCAAAGGCGTGCCGACCCTCGATGGGTTTGGGCCCATCGGGGGAAAGGATCACACGGTCGAGGAGTTCATGTACACTCGATCGCTTTTCGAACGGATCGAACTCCTGGGCAGGGTTCTGATGAATCTGGATCCGTAAACCGAAGACCGATCCAACGACTATCTACTCACGGAGAAAAGAGATGACGACCAATCCAATAGCCGATTACAACGCGATTCTCAGCCGGTATGCACCGCAAATCGGGGAAATCAACGAGAGGGTTCATGCCGAACTTGAGCGCCGACGCATCCTCTACGGCGGAGCGGTGAGCCGGACCTTCCTGCGGCCCAGCATCCTCACCACAACACAGTTCGCGAAACTCGAGCGGGCTTGCAACGTGCTCATCCACGCCGTCAACACGATTCTGAACAACATCTATGACGGAAGCATCGAGAAGATGGGGTCATCACTGGGGATCGCACCGGAGGAACTCGAAATCACGAAGCTCGACCCCGGCTACGAGCTGCTTGTGGCCATCAACCGCATGGATGCCTTTGTCGAAGGTAACTCCTTGACATTCCTGGAGTTCAACTGCGACTCTCCTGCGGGGATTGCCTATGCGGATGAGTTAGGGGAGGTTCT
>JAHEIW010000070.1 GCA_024639185.1 Deltaproteobacteria bacterium
AGGAACTGGTCATTCCGGGGTATGCCGCCGCCATTGCCGGAGATGTTGAGGAAGAACTGTCGGGCTGGCAGATTACGGTCGGGCCCAGAGAAGCGGCCCATATCCCTGGTTTCCTCAAGGCTAAATAAAACCATAGGGAATGTTGGAACATTGGAACATTGGAATATTGGGGGATAAAAAAAGGAAGGTTTCTTATTTATTAATTGTTTAAAGACTTGCCAGCTTAGCATCAGCGGCTCATTTGTGCATGACCCATTATTCCATGATTCCACGATTCCACGATTCCACTATTCCATTTGAGGGAATCACCGTAGTTTGATAAAGTAGCATTCACCATGTACTATGTTATAAATTTTGCCAACCGAGTGGGAGGGAGGGTCTATGTATTTAATCGGAGAAAGCTTAAACGTCATATCAAAAAAGATCGGCACGGCCTATAAAGAACGCGATCCCAAGCCGATCCAGGAGGAGGCCCTTTTCCAGAAGGAAAAGGGGATGGATTACATCGACATCAACCTCGGTCCGGCCAAAAAAGATGGCCACGAGCTGATGCCCTGGGTGGTAGAGACGGTTCAGGAAGTTGTTCCGGATGTACCGCTGGCACTGGATACATCCAATATCGATGCCATCGAGGCGGCTCTAAAAGTCTATAAAGATACCCCCCAGCCGCCGCTGGTGAATTCGATTATGGTTCGCCCCGAGCGTTACGAGCGCATGGTTCCGCTGGCCGCTGAACACAATGCGGACTTCATTGCCCTGATGTGGGGGCCCGAAGGCTTGCCGCGCGATGAAAATGAACGGGCGGCGCTGGCCGTGGAGCTGCTTTATTTTGCCAATGAAGCCGGCATTCCCAACGAAAAAATCTGGGTCGACGGCATTGTTACCCCCGTTAATATTCAGCAACCCCAGCTGATCAGCTTGATGACCTTTCAACAAATGATGCCTGAAATTGCTCCGGGGGCCAAGAGCACCTGCGGTCTTTCTAATATCTCCAATGGACCGCCGGACCACTTGCGGCCCATTTTGAACCAGACGTATATGGTCATGCTCGAAAAATACGGCATGTACTCTGTGATTGCAGACCCACTGGATGACACCCTCATCGATATTGCCAAGGGCAAACGTCAGGACATTGTCGATTTGATAAACAGCATGCTGGACGGCAACGAACCCGACATGGGATCGCTTTCCGAAGAGATGCAGAATTATGCCAAAACCGTCAATGTCATTCTGGGAAAGTCCTTGTATTCGGATTCGTGGCTCGAGCTTTAGGATCAAATTGCGCGTCATGCGCGCATCAACTGAATGACCTAAAATCTAAAAAGCCTCTCCTTTTAAAGGGGAGGCTTTTTAATTATCTTTGGGGCGTCTGTTGTCTGTCGTCCGTGGCATGCAAAATCCCATTGTCTCGCTACTCCCTGGCGGTTTCTTGAAATTGCCTGTGAACTCTGGTAGGCTTAGCTATTAGGTTCAAGGGCTCCGGGTTCAGAGGTTCAAGGTTTACGATTTTAAGATGCTTTCCTCTGGCCATCGACCGTATATCATTCTGATTTTTCTGTTTGTCAAACCTCTGAACCTTTGAACATTGAACCCTTGAACCAGCAGGTTGACACCTGATAGTCTATACTTGAAACCCTTTATGTTTGGTTTTCTGCTTTATAAAGGAAAGACGACTAGCGGTGAAAGTCAAATCCAAAGCGCTTGAAGTTAATCTGGCGGATTATCACGTCGATGTCGCCATCGATACCAGATATGCAACCCTGCAGGAAGTCATGTCTCAGTATTATGGGCTGATGGAGGGGTTGAATACCCTTTTAAAAGAACTCTCCCATCCGTATAAAAATTGGCGCTTTATCGTAACCGAAACGCGCAAGTACTCCCTCGAATATTTTCATTTGATAAAAAATCACCCCAAAGGACCGGCAGCCGCAAATTTATTGATCGATATATTTTTTGACGCCGTTCGTTCGGATGTTGAAGGTGATGTCAAAGTCGATGCTATTGATAACCTTCAATTGTTTTTGCAAAAAATCATCAAAAACGCCGATCCGGTTCTGGCAGCGTTTTTGCCGTCCATCGATAACGCCTTATCGCGAATCATCAATTTGCCCGACGATACTTTTGCTCTTTTTACGCGCAGCTATTATCAAATTAACCGCTTGGCGCAAACGTTCCTGAGCTGTGTACCTAAATCAGATGGGGTTTACAAGGGCATTAATCGGTTGCTCATAAAGTTTTATAATTTTACCTATGGGTACTGGTTGAGCGAGCAGGATCCGCGAGCATGGTTTGAAGGCGAAATTACGGATATTGATCGGCGCAGCGCTTACGCCGGCCTATTTGAAAATATTTCGCATGCGCAGCTCAATGACTGGAAGCATCAGCTGAAGCAGATGAGCGGGCAACAGCAACTGGAATCGGATCAAATCCTAAGCGCGCTCTTGAAACTACCCGGGTTCAACCAGATTATTGAACAATACCGTCAAATCCCGCGGCACTTAATGACAAAAGCAGGCGGAAACGGACGCGGGCGGCATCTCAAATTGATATTTTTGTTTCACATCATGAGCATTGCCGGTTTAGCGCTCATTCATGAGGAAACCTTACGGGACATCAACCAGACGCTGGGCTGGATTATCGAAAATGAAAATTACCGTGATATTCAAAAGCTGATCGAAAAAACCTTTTCGATTTTAAAAGAGCGGGCCAGCATGTACCCGGCCACGGCACTCAATTGCGTGCTCAATATGGGCAACGGGGTTTACAAAACCGACGATATTGATCTCATTAATTTTTTCATCGATTCAGTTATTGATCTGGGCTTTGCTTCTCCCAATATTAAGGGGGTCGATAATAACTGGCAAATACAGGTCAACAAGACCCATATTCTAAATATCCGCACCTGGTTGGAATTGATCGAATTAGATCCCAAACGGTCCATCCGCTTGCTGTCTGCATTGATTATCCATTTATCCCTTTGCGGTGTGTTTATAAAGGATATTGATCTTTTTCCACGCGATATTACCCAGCTGTTAAACAGCGGTATCGGTTCTGTTTTCAACCTGGCCAAGCAGCTTTCGCGGTTGTTCCCGGTTTACTTCAATGATATCGGAGCCGAGGGACGGCTGAGGGATATTTCCACGCGTATCGACGAAATATCGCGACGCCGGGATATTCTGATTCATTACCTCAGAAAGCAAAGTCATGTGGAAAGCAGCAACCGCATCATCGATCTGATGGAGGCCGTCCTCTATTTCTGGCAAACCCGTGATAAAACTCGCCTGGCGCCTTATGTGCCGCCTGCGATTTATGATCAGATCGATAGCCACGGGCCTTTTATCGATGGTGTTTTTCAGATTATGGAGCATCTAAAAGAAAAGGGTATTCACGATCCAAATGAACTGCTTGCGACCAGCGAAAGTAAAGTCGCCCAATGGCTGACCACCTTTAAAGGCGCTTCTGAACTTGACTGTGAGCGTGTTGAACTGGCGGTGGCCTTTTACAAGATACTCAACCAGAAATATAATTTTGATCTAATTGAGCTAGATGCCTACCTGGCCCAGCTTCGGACAGAAGCTTTACCGGATTTAAACCGACTCGAACTGGCTTTAAGGGAGCCGGATTTGCACAAGCGGCTATTTATGCTGTTGGAGTATATGGAAAAATTGCAGGCCGTCATTCTGTCTGATGAGACATTTGAAATCCGGCAGGATATTTATAAAAAAAGACATATTACCATCGATATTCCGTCAATGTACGGCAGTTATCATGAAATGAAGTTTGACTGCCTGGGGCTTACCTTTCGGATCGAGTCTCTGGTCAATGTGCTCTTCGAAGAATTGATTGAGAACATTAACCTCAGCCTGATTACCAAAGCCACCTTTCACCAAATATACAGTTTGCTGCGTTTGTTTGACAGAGCCTTGAAACTGGACGGCATTTCATCCAAGGAATTTGAACGTCAGCTTGAATTTCTGGCCCACTCCCTGGAAGTCAAAGGTTTCACCTTAACCCAGTATCTGGACATCTTTAAAGGATTTGCCCAGGCTGTTAAGAATATTGTCAATGACTATTTTAACAACATTCACGGTCAAAATCTCACGCGAATTTTTGCACAAACACGGCAGGATACACTGCTGCCGAAATTTTTGCCACCCAACGAGACCATTGACAGCGAAAATTTGCAGCTGCGCATTTCCGAAATTTTTTTCCGGGATCGCATTGCGCTGAGTTTAGGTTTGCAGCAGCTTGACCTGTTTTTAAGCCGGATTCTAAGCACTCTCTTTCAACAATCCTACAAATTACCCAAAGATAAGCTTCAGCGATTGCTGCTTTATGATCCACAAAATGCGATTACGCCAATTGATTCCTCGCTAGCCCGTTTGACCGGGATCATCTATCTGGGCAACAAGGGGCTCAACATGGTCCGGCTGAAAAGTTTCGGTTATCCGATTCCGCCGGGTTTCATCATCACCACCGAAGTGTTTCGTTGCCGGGAGATCATTGAAAGTTATCCACCGGCCGAGCAGAATTTTAAAGAAAAAATTATTGAGAATATATCTGCGCTGGAAAAGGTGACAGGTAAGATTTTTGGCGACCGCCACAATCCGTTGCTGCTTTCAGTGCGCAGCGGTTCTTCCATTTCACAACCCGGGATGATGGATACGCTGCTGGATGTGGGCAACAATGAAGACATCACCGAAGGCATTGCCGAAAAGTCGGGCAATGCCTGGTTTGCCTGGGATAACTACCGCCGCTTTTTGCAATGCTACGGGATGGCTTTTGGCCTGAAGCGTGATGACTTCGATGCCGTTATCAACGAATCCAAACGGCTGCTGGGAATCCCCCTAAAAAGGGAGTTTACCGGAAACCAGATGCGCAAAGTGGCCCTTTCTTACAAGCAATTGATTCAGGATGCCGCCATCGAAGTGGTTGAAAACCCTTACGAGCAACTGCATCTGGCCATCAAAGGTGTGCTGGCCTCCTGGGAATCAACCAGAGCCATGGCTTATCGACGGATTATCGGTATTTCAGAGGACTGGGGCACGGCCGTTACAGTTCAGGCAATGGTCTATGGCAATATGTCCCAGCAGTCCGGTACCGGCGTGGTGTTTACGCATAATCCGAGATGGTCCGCCGATACGCTGAAACTCTGGGGAGATTTTACGATTGGCAACCAGGGAGAAGATGTCGTCTCGGGACTGGTGATGACCATGCCCATATCGATTTTTCAGCAGGAAATCGAAATGCGGGACACCGATATTACCATGGAGACCCATTTCCCCGAAATTTACGGTGCACTGAAGGACTGGGCCCATGACCTGATTGATGAAAAAGGGTGGAGCCCGCAGGAAATTGAGTTTACCTTCGAAGGGCCGTCGCCGCATGATTTATATTTGCTGCAAACACGTGACATGGCTATTCGTGAACGGAAACAGGTGTTGACGTTTGATTTTGAAGAAGATCCCCAGAACTTGTATCTTGGGCATGGCGTCGGTGTCAGTGGCGGTGCCATGAGCGGTCGCCTGGTTTTTACCCTGGAAGAAATTGAAGAGTGGCGCGTAATGGATCCCGGCGTAAATTTGATTCTGGCCCGCAACGACACGGTGCCCGATGACATTCAAGAAATTCATGCCGCCGACGGGCTGTTGACTGCCCGCGGCGGGCTTACCTCTCACGCAGCCGTCATCGCGCATCGGCTGGGCAAAACCTGCGTGGTCAGCTGCTCCAATCTGGATTGCAATGAAAAAGAGAAATATTGTGAGTTCAATCAGCTCAAAATACAATCGGGCGAACACATCAGCATCGACGGCCACGAAGGGCCTGTCTATCAGGGTTTAATCAAAGTCAGAGAAACCGGGAAAGGAGCCAATTAGACATGGGCAAAGGCACTTTGCATTCAGAGGGCAGAAAGTTGGGTGTTAACGGGTTTGGCCGCATTGGCAAACTGACGCTCTGGCACCATGTCGGCCGCAAATTTTTCGATGAAATTATTGTCAATATCGGGCGTCAGCCGGGCTCGGGCCTGGCAGACATTGCCCATTATCTTGAGCGCGATTCAACTTACGGCTGGCTGCACGGATATCTTCACGGTCATCGCGGCCTGCCGGTTGTCGAGGATCTGGATGAGGCCGACGGCTCGATGAGCGTCGATGGCATCAAGGTTCGCTTTTTAACGTCCCATCGCAATCCGGTTGAAATCGGCTGGCGCGATTATGACGTGCGCCTGGTCGTCGACACCACCGGTCAATTTCTGGATCCGACTCTGGAACCCGGTCATGCCGGGGGCGCCCTGAGGGGCCATCTTGGTGCCGGTGCTGAAAAGGTGATTGCTTCGGCTCCGTTTAAATTCAGCAACAAAGGTGTTTCTGCTCCTGAAGATGCGGTGACCACTGTGATGGGCATTAATGAAAATGACTATGACCCCAGACGTCACAAAATTATCTCAAATGCTTCCTGCACGACAACCTGTTTGGCCCATATGGTCAAGCCGTTGATCAATGCCTTTGGGCCCAAAAAAATCATGTCGGCATCCATGGCCACCGTGCATGCGGCCACCGGATCACAGGAGGTGCTGGACCGGCTGCCGAAAACCGGCAAGACGGATCTTCGCAAAAATCGAAGTATCATGAACAATATCATCCTAACGACAACCGGTGCGGCCAATGCGTTGAGACTGGTCATTCCGGAAATGGCGGAAATCGCCTTCATTGCTGAGTCCGTTCGAGTCCCGGTTCAAACCGGCTCGTTGATTATCCTGGTGATTAACTTGCAAGAAGAACCGAGCGGTCCTTTTATTACGCGGGATACGATCAATGATATATTTGAGCAGGCAGCCGGACAAAACACCGATGGCTACCTCTATTTTACCAACAAACAGAATGTATCCGGCGATATGATTGGCCTGCCGCGGGTTGCCGCCGCCATCGAAGGCCACGAAACCCATACCCGAACCGCCGAAGCCTCAATTGATTTGAAAAAAGTGCCTGGTTTTCAGGATGAAGCTTGTGCCCAAATTGATAAATCTATTATCCGGGTACCGGTTACTCAGGCCGTCATCTACGGTTGGTATGACAATGAGATGGGAAGTTATGTGAACATATTAGGGGATCGAACGGTATCTATCGCCGAAAACATGTAGCGCTCTCAAGCTCGAACGTAAATGCTTTCAGTTATCTGTATGGGTCAATTTGGGGGTTTAGCATTTACAATCTGGAGTAATGGAGCGGTGGAGTACTGGAGTGCTGGGAAAAAATCAGTGAGCTCTGACAGTCGATTTTCCAATACTCCAGTACTCCAACACTCCTGATGAATGATTGCGCTGAGCTAAATTATTCAAGTTGCGACGCGCTGTGCGCTGCTGACTGCGCGAGTTGACCGCTACTCCGCAAAGCCATAGTGGAAGATTTCATAATCGGTTTTGCCGCCCAGCAGGGCATCAATTTGGTCCTGGATCTGCTTGCGCTGATCGCTTTGCACCCACCGCTTCCAATCTTCTGATGTTTCCCACGTACTGATGACCAGGAATTCGCCCGGCTTTTCAAGATTTTTCATCGTTTCACCGGTGATGTAGCCCGGCTGCTGATTGGCCATTTTTCGCATTTCCCGGAAAAGCGGTATCATTTTTCTGGCTTTATCTTCAGGTACTTTTCGTCGAATCAATATTTTAACTGCCATAAGAACCTCCTCACCTCTGATAGGTTTTAAAATCACGATTGATTGTGCCGCATTTTCCCTACCACGAAGGACACGAAGGCCACGAAGAATTATAAAAGACCTCGTAGTGCTTTTTTATGGGATCATCGTGTGCTTCGTGGTTTTAAACCTTTTTGCACCGCATCCCTGCTGAATCGAACGAATGCTGTACTTGATTCTAATGGGCTCACGTAAAACATAATATGCCTGCCTAACCGGGTCAAGACTCATTCGCCGAATTGCCGTTTTTTCGTGGGTTCTTACGGACCGGGTACGCGTAATTATTGTGCCTTGAGTACCTGCACCAAACTGATTTGAAGCGCCACAAACTCAGATACGTCAAGCGTCTCGGCACGCCGACCCGGATCAATGCCTGCGGCTATCAGGGCCTGTTTGGCTTGCAGCGGTTCGATTTGAAGGCCACTATTCGATAAGGCATTTCTTAATGTTTTGCGCCGGTTTCCGAATGCTGCTTTGATCACCTGAAAGAGCATGTTTTCATCGTGGGGCGGATACCGGCGCCTGACATCAAAATTGATCTCAACGACTTCCGAATCGATTTTGGGTGCCGGGTAAAAAAGCGATGCCGTCACCGTTGCAATGGATTTGATTTCGGCGCAATAGGCCAGCATGACGGTCAGTCTTCCGTAATCTTTATTGCCGGGGCTTGCCGTAATTCGCCGGGCCAGCTCTTTTTGAAACATCAAAATCGCACGGTTCACACTACCGCGGGCCGCGATCAGCTTGACCAGAACCTGCGACGAAATGTTATAGGGAAGATTTCCGATAACGACCAGCGGAAGGTCCGACTTTCCAGCCAGCATCTGCAAATCGACATCCAAAATATTTTTTTCGATAATGTCAACATTGGCAAGTTTGTGGTGCAACAACTCGGGCTTTAGCAACTGAATTAATTGTGAATCTTTTTCAACAGCATATACGCGTTTTGCCATGCGAGCCACTGGAATCGTGAGCGCGCCCAATCCGGCACCAATCTCGACTACAGTGGCCGCTGCTGAAATCCGCGAATGTCTCGCAATCATATCGGCTGTTGAAGGATCGACTAAAAAGTGCTGGCCCAGCTTTTTTTTGGGTCTTAGATTCCAGGCTCTGAGCAATGCTTTAGGAGATGTCATCTTTTATTTTTCAACAATACATGTTGGCGTTGTTTACGGCCTATTTTTTTTCACCGCAAAGGCTCCCATATCATAAAGAAGTGAAAACACGTGTTCGTGTAAAGTTGTTATTTGACTTTTTGTGGTTGTATTTTTTGTCGCTTTGGCATTATCTTGACTTTTTGAGGTTTTATCATTAATTTTTACCTCAGATTCCATAGGCTTACCCACTATTCGCGTGTTAGATTGCAAGTTCGTTTTTAAGCGAGGAGGAACCCATGCCAAAAAAAAAGGGTAAAGGTATCAGCTTTGATGCCATGGTAAAATTTTTCATGCAGAATTACAATATCCCCACCAAAAAAGATGTTGATCGAATAATGGCTAAACTGGATCGACTGGAAAATCTGGTCATGGCCGGTATGGCAAGCGGTGGATACCCGTTGAAGGAACAGACGGGACGTCGTAAAACGGCCGTCACTGCCGTGGATATTGTATTTGAGACCATCAGGCGCTCCCGCAAAGGGCTGGGTTTTGCTGATATCCAGGCCAAGACCGGATTTGGTGAGAAAAAAATTCGCAATATTATTTTTCGCTTGAATAAAATTGGAAAAATCAAGCGCAAGAGCCGCGGTATTTATGTGGCCTCCTGAAGCTGTGGCGCATTTAAAATTGGCAGCTCATTCAGGGAAAACAGTGAACATACGCTTCAAAGATTTATCATCAAAAATGCAGCACCATGCGGTGCACATGAAGCGCACACGCCGCAAAAGCGCTGGCGATACAGCAAAACCATAATTTTAGGCATTTTATATCATTTTTAATTTTAGCTCATTTGTTGTTTTAACCACCTTTATTGAGGTTGAAACTTTACCACCGGATTAAGACCATCTAACATAATAGGACCATAATGATGAGCAAATTTGCGGATCCAAGAAATTCAGACTTTCGGCAAGGTGAACAGGTTGGTAACTATACGGTCAGTCGGGTCGTGCCCTTGAAACGGATTCGATCCTTTTATTATGACTTAGAGCACAAGGCGACCGGGGCGCGTCACATTCATATCAGCAACGATGATGCTGAAAATACGTTCAGTGTTGCCTTTAAAACCGTACCGGTCGATTCTACCGGAGTTGCCCATATTCTCGAACATACGGCCCTTTGCGGTTCCCTCCGGTATCCGGTTCGCGATCCCTTCTTTTCGATGCTCAAAAGAAGCCTGAGCACCTTCATGAATGCCTTCACCGCTTCA
This sequence comes from Deltaproteobacteria bacterium, assembly GCA_024639185.1. Taxonomy (GTDB): domain Bacteria; phylum Desulfobacterota; class Desulfobacteria; order Desulfobacterales; family JAHEIW01; genus JAHEIW01. Next base: position 10,060 of record JAHEIW010000070.1, read on the forward strand.
GATTGGACCATGTATCCCTTTTCGACCCAGAACACCAAAGATTTTTTCAACCTGCTGGATGTCTATCTGGATGCGGCGTTTTTCCCGAAGCTGGATGAACTGAGTTTTAAGCAGGAGGGACATCGTCTGGAAATTGAGGGCAATTTAAATTCTGAGGATCCCGATCGGTTTCGTCTGGCCTATAAAGGCGTGGTTTACAATGAGATGAAAGGCGCAATGTCTTCGCCGGACCAGGTCATGGTGCGCTCTATCCAAAAAGAACTGTATCCGTCCACAACCTATCATTACAATTCCGGTGGGGATCCGGCAGAAATCCCCTCATTGACCTACCGGCAATTAAAGGATTTCCACCGGCGTCATTACCATCCCAGCAACGCCTTTTTCTATACATACGGTAATGTGCCATTGGCTGAAAGTCTGGCGGCCATTGAAAATACGGTTTTACAAAAGTTTGAGCGTGTCACACCGGATACCGATGTGGCCGCACATCCCCGCTGGCGGAAGCCGCGGGTGGCCTCTTTCCCATATCCGTTCAACCCCAACGAAGATCCAGCCAAAAAGTATCAGGCGTGTGTTGCTTGGCTGGTTGGTGATATTAAAAATTCATTTCAGTTGTTAACGCTGTCGCTTCTGGAACAGGTTCTTTTGGGAAATTCTGCAGCCCCGCTGCGCAAAGCCCTGATCGACTCTGAGATCGGTTCTGCCCTGTGTGACGGCTGCGGTCTGGATACCGACAATCGCGATACGGCTTTTGTCGCCGGGCTAAAAGATGTCGAAAAGGGAGCTGCCGAAAAGGTCGAAGCCATCATTTTTGATACCCTGACCGATCTGGTGAAAAACCGAATAGATCAACAATTGATTGAATCAGCGATTCATCAAATTGAATTCCACCGCAAGGAAATAACCAACACGCCCTACCCATACGGTATCAAACTTTTGCTGGCATTTACCGGTCCATTGCTACACGGGGGGGACCCGGTCAGGATATTAAAATTTGATAATGATCTCAATAAATTGCGCAAATTGATGGATCGAGAGCCTTTTTTTGAAAAGCTGATTGAAAAAAAGCTTTTAAAAAATTCCCACCGGGTGCGGCTTACCATGGTGCCGGATCAAAAAATGGAGCAAAATGAAACCCGGCGGGTGCAAAACGAATTGGAAAAAGTCAAAGAGGGGCTGTCGCCAGCTGAATTGGAAAAAATTCAGCAGGACAGCCAGGCGCTCGAACGGCAACAGGAAACCAAAGATGATCTATCCAGTTTGCCCACCCTGGAACGCGAAGATATTCCCACTACCGTTCCGATCGTAAAAGAATCTGATTATGATCGCTCAGCGAATACGACTTTATACCGTCAGGCGACTTCCGACATTTTTTATCTCGCGGCATCAGCCGGCACCGGCGGTCTGCCGCAGGAGATCAGCCCGTGGGCCCCTTTTTTCTGCTATGCTCTGACCCGCAGCGGTACCGCGCAGCACGATTACACCGAGATGGCGCGCCGCATCGATGCCTATACCGGTGGTGTCGGGCTGGCAACACACGCACGCACCCGCTATGATCAGGACGGAAACTGTTTGCCGTTCATTTCACTTAACGGCAAATGTCTGGCGCGCAATCAGGAAAAGATGTTTGACATCATTCAGGAGTTCATTTCCGATTTTGATTTATCCGATCATTCGCGCTTAACCAGTCTTTTGAAGGAATATCGTGCCGCGCTTCAATCCATGATCGTCCATAACGGACACCGCCTGGCCATATCGGTCGCCTCCAGAAATTTTTCAGCGGCCCGGGCATTAAGCGAATCCTGGAGCGGCATTCATCAGCTTAAGGCTGTCAAAGAATTGACCGACGATCTCAATACCCGCAAACTGAACGCGCTGGTGCAGGACCTGACCGCCATCGGTAAGCATATTTTTGTGCGCGATAATTTTCAGATGGCGCTTATTGGTGAAGAAGACCAGATATCAGCCGGCAGTACCATCGCCGCAGAAATTTTCCAGATGCTGGCCGATGGCCGCAACGATGGGTTCAGTTCGCCCCGAATGCGTTTGCACAACGCCACATTGCGCGAAGGCTGGAGCACGTCGACGGCGGTATCATTTGTGGCCCTTACGTTTGAAACCGTGCGCATGACACATGCCGATGGTCCTGCGCTGACCGTTATCAGCAAAATTTTGCGATCGCTGTATTTGCACCGGGAAATTCGCGAAAAAGGCGGGGCCTACGGGGGATTCGCAATCTACAATCCGGAGGATGGACTGTTTGGTTTTGGCTCCTACCGGGATCCCCATATCGTTGCGACCTTAAAGGCTTACGCCGCTGCAGCTGAATTCATCCGGGGCGGATCGTATTCGCAAGAAGACGTCAAAGAGGCCATTTTACAGGTGTGCTCTGAAATCGACAAGCCGGATCCACCGGGACCGGCCGCCCGCAAAGCTTTTTATCGCAAGATCGTTTCACTATCGGACGACATTCGCACCCAGTTTAAGACCCGCTTGCTGTCGCTGAAGCGCCGCGATATCCAACAGGCCGCCGATAAATACTTTGGCCCGCAATGCGAACACGGCTCAGTGGCCGTCATTTCAAATGAAGAAAAATTAAAGGAAGCCAATCAACAACTGGCGGATCAGCCCCTCAAGCTGCTGCAAATTTGATGGTCAAAAAAATTTTCTAAAATGCATGGCGAAAAGGGTGCTGATCTAATGCTGGGGCTATACCCCGTTAAAGACAGAAGGCGGATGCAAAGGACCGACATGGTGCGCTTTGAAACGGATGGTCGTATCAAACAAATATTTGTTAAACCGGAAACAACAGAGCTTGAGTTTTGTTGGATTTTTGCGATCTGGAAACCTGATATTACGGCATTCATGCATGATTACTTGAAGCATGATATCGCTAAAAGACAAAACAATTCAGTTCAGGCTGAAATTCACCTTGGCCATGTTATCCAGGCTGCTATCGAGAATGGATTTTCAGTTTTCGGGCATCTTTTTACCGATTTTCATTATATCGATGTGGGAAATCCGGATGATCTTGCTCAGGCATTAAGAGATTACTTTGTTGAGAGATCTTAACGATGCGGGCAGGATTTACTTTCCGGCTGGATTTACTGATTTAACAATTTAAACGGTTCTGCATTCTAAGATTCCAGAATTTTTTGATGCAAGAGACCCTTTCATAATCTGGACAGGAATTCGGTTTGGGATTTTTTTAACCGCAACATAGCACATCTGCAATATTGGTGGAGTGGAGATCAATGTACCGGTTTTTGGTTTAAAGCTTTCCCCTGCATCTGATCCACAATTTTTTTCAGCCTGTCCGCCTCACTTGTATCAAGGCCCTTAAATTTGACGCCAATTCCTTCATCGTTCGCATGTGCTATTTCGCCACTAATTTTGAACGGTTTATTAAAGCCTTTAACGTTAAATGTCATTAGTACCTTTTCCCCAGCGGGTAGTGGCTTTTCAGACTTTATGAATAGGCCTGTCGGACTGATATTTTCTATGTGGCTTGAGTATACCCGATCAGAGGTCGCATAATATATTGGGATATGACACACTTTGCGATTATTTGCCCTTTTTTCTTTAATAAATAAATCTTCGGTAAGTTTTAAGAGTAATTCCTGTTGCCGCTCATTTAAGCTTAAAATTATTTTAAATAAGCTTAGAATAGCAACATTATATCTTCCAATCTTTTTTGTTGTAGCAATCATAATCAACTATTTTTCGTTGTTTAAAATATAGGAAAAAATTGATAATAGCGATGAGCTTGAATTAAAAGAAATTCAAATCAAAAATGCAGGTTCGATTTTAATTCTTTTCAAGTAAGCACCTTTAACTTTTCCTTTTATTTTGATCGTTTGTCCCGGTCTTAGAGATTTTATAAAGTCAGTCTCTGCTTGATTTTTTGGATACAGCATAAGGTAAGTTCCAGGTACACCATCAGAGGGTGCTGTTACTATTCCAAAATGATCTGACAAATAAGTAGCAACAAAAATCTGAAGCTGCAGTTCTACGATTTTGCCATCAAATTCTCCAATCGTATTCACCCGCTCTATGTTGTTAAAATTTCTGGTCCATTCGACCATATCAACCGAAGCAACTGTAGCATTCAAGATATTTTTTCTTTCTTTTTCTAATTTGCTTTTTTTCGGAATAGCCACAGTAATGGTAAGGATTAACAACAATACGCCTATTAATAATTTCGGAAGGACATTTTTTCCTACCGGTGTTCCACAATAAGGGCAATTTATGTCAGCTGGGATTACGGATTTTTGACAATGTTTACACGATTTAAATCTATTTTTCTGAAACATAATAATTTTTCCTAAAAAAAATAAATGCGGGCACTTAAACTTTTCATGGTGCGCGCTGATGAAGATTTAGAATAATAAAAATTTAATTGTGCGATATAATTCTGCATTTTTAATATCGGTATTATGAAGAATTTTCTTTAGAACCAAACGTACATTTTTTTGTATTTTATTACCATGATTTCACTAAAAATTATCTTTAAGATAAAATGCGGATCGCACGGCCCAAGCGGTGGCCAAGATTTACCTGGAGTCGCAGGTAGAGCCCTGCTTTCATCCGCACTCCTACGCGTACAGGCCAGGCAAGTCTGCAATCGAAGCGGTGGGTGAGGTCTGGCAGCGATGCTGGCGATACAATTGGGTTTTGGATCTGGACATCAAAAGTTTTTCCGACACGTTGTCTTTGAACGTTATGCGGACGACATCATCGTGCTTTGCAGGAGTGAAAGGCAAGCCCAGTGGTTTAAGGGTGTCATCGAGAAGCGGTTTGCGGCCTGCGGTTGGTCGATAGGAGCCGGATGAGCTGGAAGATTCACGTCCGTGTCTGTGAGAGACTGAGGGGGAAGTTCCCTCGGTCGACTCGACTACAAACTTAGGTTGTTTCCCGGGAAGTTGCGATATCATGTTGTCAATTGAAGTCCTATCTCGCTTTCAAATTCCTTCAACTGAAGTATAGGCGTAGGCATCTGAATTTTATATTCCGAAATGTCCGATTTACCCTGACACCTGAACGCTGTCACCATTTATTTATTGTTTGATCATCGCCTTGAGTTGACTGAGCGTTTCACCGGGCATTTTGAACGAATGCTCCGGCGCCGGGAAGCTTGCGTCCTGAACGTCTTTTTTATAGGCCAGCATAGCGTCCAGAATGATCGTTCGAATCTGGGTATATTGTTTGACAAATTTGGGCACAAATTTGTCAAACAGCCCGACCATGTCATGGGTGACCAGTACCTGTCCATCCACATCCGACCCGGCGCCAATACCGATGATCGGAACCGTGACAGCTTCAGAAACCAGTTTGCCTAAGGGGGCCGGAACAGCCTCCAGAACGATGGAAAATACACCGGCGTCTTGCAGGCCTCTGGCGTCATCGATGATTTGCATCGCAGCCGCGGCGTCCTTACCCTGCATTTTAAAGCCACCCAGCGCGCTGGCGGTCTGGGGCGTTAATCCGATGTGACCCTGTACGGGTATGCCCGCTTTGACGATGGACTCAACGGTGGGAACAAAATTCAGGCCACCTTCCAGTTTGATGGCATCACACCCGCCTTCTTTCATCAGACGACCGGCGTTATAGATGGCTTCGCGGATGGAGGTGTTATAGCTCATAAAGGGCATATCGCCAATTACCAGCGGCCCTTTGCAGCCCCGCACAACCGCCTTGATATGATGGATCATATTTTCCATGGTCACTTCAACGGTGCCGTCTAACCCCATGACGACCATGCCCAGCGAATCGCCCACCAGTACCATGTCGATTTCGGCCTGATCGGCCAGCAAACCCATCGGGTAATCATAGGCTGTGAGCATCACCAGTTTGCGGCCCTCGGTCTTGGCCTGCTGGATGTCGGGTATTGTTACAAGTTTGCTCATCTATTCTTCTCCTTTGTTTTTAATTAGCTACCAAAGCGTATTTAATGTTTCGAGTTGCGGATTCCGGGTTGCGTGTTGAAATCTGAAGCTCAAGAACGCGTAACGCGCAACCCGTATCGCGGAACGACTAATATTTAGAACCTGACACGTTACTTGGCGTAATGCGTCTCCATGGTTTGGATTAACGCTGTGAGCGTCCGATTGACCGGGGCGTCGATTCCCAGGCGTTCGGCTTCGCTGACCACAAAACCATTTATGGCCTTAATTTCCGTCGGGCGGCGATGATCGACATCCTGCCCCATGGAGGAGCGGTTGGCCGCAGTGGCGGCCGCCACCTGAAAGACATGAGCGGCTGCATCTTCGCGTATTTCGATATCCTGGGCCCGGGCCACACGAGCGGCTTCTTCGACGGCTGCGCGACTGAGTTCTTGCGTTAAATCTAGATCTAGGATCTGACCATTCTTAATGCTGGTCAAGGCCGTGATGGCGTTAATGCCGACATTGACGAGCAATTTAGCCCAGATGACAGGCCGCGCATCCTTTACTGCATTGAAATCGATGCCGGCCTGTGTAAATTGATCGGCCACGTGCCGCACAATTTGAAATTCCTTATCAGCGCCCGCCCACATGCCGGCGGTTGTCGGGCCGACGCCGGCGTGTCGGATAGACCCGGCTTTTAGCATAGTGGCGCCATGAGCGGTGGTGCCCACGATGATCCGTTCGGGTCCGATATGCTGTGCGATGGTTTCAGCGTTGCCCATGCCGTTTTGCAGCGTCATCACCCAGCCTTTCGATCTTGTGAGCAATGCAGCGGTTTCAGAAGCCGCCTGGGTTTGGGTTGATTTTACAAAAATTATAACCAGCTCGGATTCCCCGATCTGCTGCGCCTCGGCGACGGCATTCAGTCTGACACTGCGGGTTTTGCCTTCATACTCGATGGTGACGCCGTTGTGGTTGACCGCATCAATGTGCTCCTGCCAGACATCGTAAAGCCAGACCGTATGGCCACCTTCAGCCAGGAGCGCGCCGAACAGGCTGCCCATAGCGCCGGCACCCACAATTGCAATTTTCATATCTTCTCTCCCCTATGAATTGAAAATTGAATATTGCAGATTGAATATTTAAGGTATTCTGTCTTTTTTACTTTCAATTTTTTGCTTCTTGCTCAATAGATCCTCTGAGCTTTTTCCGATTACTCAAACACACATCAAAAAACAACATTCAATTTTCAATATTCACTATTCAATTCCAAGGCCTTTTCCTTCGTTTAGCCAGCAGGCGACTAAATGTTGCTTTTCGGCCTCGACTAACGGCGGCCGCTCTTTGCGGCAACGCTCAAACGCATACTGGCACCGGGGATGAAAGCTGCAACCCGGTGGCGGATCAATCGGACTGGGCACATCACCCTCCATGGGAAATGGCTCGGTTTGACGGTGCGGGTCCGGCATGGGCACGGCTTTTAGCAGCGCTGCCGTATATGGATGGCGCGGGGCAATGCTGAAACGTTCAGCCGGTGCCAGCTCAACAATCGTGCCAAAATACATAACGGCAATGCGGTCACTGATGTGTTCGACCACACTCAAATCATGGGAAATAAAAACATAAGACAGTTGAAACTCTTGTTTAAGATCCGCTAACAGATTGATAACCTGGGCCTGAATGGAGACGTCCAAAGCGCTGACCGGCTCATCGGCGACAATCAGCTCGGGACGCACGCACAGCGCCCTTGCAATGCTGATGCGCTGACGCTGACCACCTGAAAATTCATGCGGATACTTGTCCAGATCGGATGCCCGCAGGCCGACTTTTGCGATCAGTTCGGCGGCCACTTCTTTGCGTTTGTTTTTACTGAGGTTTAGCATGGCGTGCATCGGTTCGGTGACGATGTCATCCACTTTCATGCGTGGATCCAGGCTGGCGTAAGGATCCTGGAAAATGATTTGCATGCGGCGCCTTAGCAGACGCATTTCTTTATGACCTAAATGCTGAAGCAGTTGACCGTCAAATTCGACATCACCGGCGGTGGGCTCGATGAGTCTCAGAATCAAGCGTCCAAGCGTTGTTTTACCACAACCGGATTCCCCCACCAGCCCAAAGGTTTCACCGCGCGACAGCGTAAAAGATACGCCGTCAACAGCCCGGACCCGGGCCCGTGAACGGGTAAACAGTCCACCACCCAGCGGAAATTCCTTAACCAGACTGTCGACCTTTAACAGTGGCGTTTCAGGCACCGGGTTTCCTCCGATCCGGGTGGTGTTTAAGCCAGCAACGCGCCTGCTGGCCGTTGCCGATCTTAACCAGTTCAGGCTGTTGTTGGCGACAGGCTTCAAACGCATGCGGGCAGCGGTCGGCAAACCGGCACCCCTCTGCGGCTTCAATCAGGGCGGGGACGGTTCCCGGGATTTCATTGAGCCGCGGGGCGTGCCCGCCCCGGCGATCTCCGAGGCGTGGCATCGATTTGAGAAGGCCCTGGGTGTAGGGATGAAAGGGCCGCTCAAATATATCTGCCATACGACCCGTTTCAACGATCTGGCCCGCATACATGACCATGACTCGCGAGGCCATCTGGGCCACGACGCCCAGGTCATGGGTAATCAGCAAGACAGACATGTTCAATTCTGATTTAAGACTCAGCATCAGTGACAGAATCTGGGCCTGGATGGTCACGTCCAGAGCGGTGGTCGGCTCATCTGCGATCAGCAACTTGGGCCGGCATACCATGGCCATGGCGATCATGACCCGCTGACGCATACCGCCGGACAGCTGATGGGGGTAATCGTCCAGCCTTTTGCGAGCCGCCGGTATTTTAACATGATCCAGCCATTCTGCCGCTTCTGTCAATGCCGCTGATCTGGACAGGGATTTATGCACTCTCAAGGGTTCGGCCACCTGTTGTCCGATAGGTATCACCGGATTTAAGGATGTCATCGGTTCCTGGAAAATCATTGAGATCTCCCGGCCTCGAATTCGGCGCAATCCTTCGGCATCCAGGCGCAGCAAATCCTGGTTTTCAAACACGATACGACCGGTTTCGATCCGGCCTGGCGGTGATGGCACCAGACCCAGGATGCTTAAAGCGCTAACACTTTTGCCGCAGCCCGATTCCCCTACCAGTCCCAGCGTTTCGCCGGCTGCCAGATCAAAACTGATACCGTCCACCGCCCGTGCCATACCTTCGGGAAGATGGAAGCTCACCCTAAGCTCTTCAATGACGAGTAGTTTATCATTCATATCTAAATTTTGATTAGGCAAATACCCCATTTTTGGTCTCAGGTGTCAGGGAACAGAAGATTGAAATAGAAAACATCGAAAACTTATGATCGTTATTGCTTATGAGTTGCAAAAGTCCGAAACTGCTACAGAAGGCCTGACACCTGACACCCGAAACCTGCGGCCCTTCTTTAGATCTGGTATCGGTTTCATAGCAGCGATATGATTCCATTAAGCAGACGGTTGGCACAAATAGTAAAGGGCCGTCAACGTATATATTTTAGCTGTTTCAACGAGTTGCTCCAGGTCAACCCATTCATCAATCTGATGGGGGACCTGGCGGTCGCCCGCACCCATGGTGACAATCGGTATGTTTTTCATTGACCACAAAAAGGTTCCGTCGGTTGCACCGGGCACCCCTGCGTAAACCGGCGCTTTGCCGCTTACCGTCCGGGTGGCCCAGGCGGCTGCCTGGACGATGGGCTCGGTCTCAGCGGTCAAGGTGCAAGGCCTATCGGTTAAAATATCAACCTGCACGCTCAGTTCGTCGCGGCGCCTCAAACCCAGCAGGTCGTCGTACTGGTTGTAATGCTCCCGAACGTTCCGGGCGACCTGTAGGGCCAGTTTTTTCAGATCTGTAATCAATTCTGGATGCTTTTGCGCAGGGGTGGTGCGCACATCCACCAGCACTTTGGCCTCCCCGGGCATGACATTTAGTTGCGGTGTTCCGGCAGATGGCGCCTGAATAACCGTGGGTGTGAAACTGGGCCAGCCTAAATGCGGATCGCATCCCACAGTGGTGGCCACCTTTTTTTCCAGCCGGTGCAGTCCCTCAATGAGCCGGGCGATGGCCGGTGCACAGTTCAGACCGGTTAACGGCATGGCACCGTGGCTCATGCGGCCGGCAATGCGATAGCAGGCGCGAACAGCTCCTTTCTGAGAGGTACAGATCAGGCCGTCCTGGGGTTCACAGATCACAGCTGCGGTGATCTTGTCGGCATGCCCCTTATTGATGAAATCGGTCACCCCGGTCATCTGGTCTTCTTCGTCGCACAGAACCCCGCCAATCACAGAACCGGAAAGCTTAACGGAGGCATTCTTTAACGCTTTCATTGCCAGCAGCATAGCCGCCAGATTACCCTTGGTATCGTTGGCGCCGCGACCATACATCCGGCGACCCACAATTTCGGCACCAAAAGGGTCATATTGCCAGGCCGAGGCATCGCCCGGTGTAACCACATCGATGTGGCCTTCAAACATGAGGGTGCGTTTTCCCGACCCGCGCAACCCACCGATGATGATATTGGGCCTGTTGGGGGTTACCGGGTCGATTTGAACATCAAAACCCTGCGCCTGGGCCCAGCTGGCAACCTTTTCACCCACGGCCTGCTCACTCGTGCCGGCCACCGGATCCCACACCGAGTTTATCCTTACGAGCTCAGCCGTCAACGCAATCAATTCATCCCCATCAATAT
>JAHEIW010000195.1 GCA_024639185.1 Deltaproteobacteria bacterium
TAATCTTCTGTCTTCGGGCGCTGTCCGGTATTGACGATGTCCTCCAGGGTCAGCGGATGGATGCCGAAATGATGGCCCACCTTTTCAATCAATTCGACATCATGAAGCCCGTCGATGTTGATCCAGCTGACCGGCGGGGTGTCTTTATAGGCAAAAGTTTCTTCGATGCGGTGTAATTCTTTTTCCTCCAAACGATCCTGATCGAAATTCATTACGCGGATTTTAGCCTTATCGACCTTCTGCTCTCCGACATGCACCAGAGTTCCCGGAGACATGCCGGCCTTTTTAGATGAGCGTTTAACGAATTTCGATGTTTTTTTGTCACTTTCTTTCATAAAGGGTTACCTCCTTACCGGTATGAAACCCGGATTTATTTTTGATTGACGATGAGAAATCCGGCATAGCCAAGATAGAGTATCAAACAAACGATTCCTTCCCAGCGGTCGAGCGAACGTTTTTTGCCGCTAAACATAAAGAAAAACAGCATCAGACTGGCGAGAATCACCATTCCAAGATCGATGTTATTTTTGGTTTGAAACGGCAACGGTTTGATGATAGCGCTGGTGCCGAGCACAAAAAAAATGTTAAAAATATTTGACCCCACAACATTGCCCACTGCTATATCCACATTTTTTTTGTAGGCCGCGACAGCCGAAGTGGCCAATTCGGGCAAGGATGTTCCAACAGCAACGATGGTTAATCCAATTGTCGCTTCACTTATCCCCAATTTGGTGGCAAGGACTATGGCGCCGTCTACAATCCATTTTCCGCCGATGGTCAGGCCAGCCAATCCTGCAATAATATATAGCAATGACCGCTGCCAGCCATACTGAGCAGCAGGCATATGCTCCTCTATTCTTTCAAGCCGCGCTGCGATGGAAAATGTGTAATAAATAAAAATAGCAAAAAAGCATAGGAAGGTTAATCCGTCAATTCGTGTCAATGCAGATACGTCGGCCCTATCGAGGATCTGATCGTTAGCCATAAACAACAGGACGATGGCAGCCAGCAGGCTAAACGGAATCTCTTTCCAGACGGTGCCCTTTGTCACCGCTAGCGGAAAAATGATTGCGGATAACCCCAAAATGAGGAAAATATTGGCAACATTGCTTCCCAGCACGTTGCCGATGGCAATGTCGCTATTGCCTTTGATGCTGGCAATAATGTTGACAAACAATTCCGGGGTCGATGTGCCAAAGGCGACCACCGTTAATCCGATGACCAGGTCGGAGACATTAAAACGCCTGGCAATAGAGGTAGCCCCGTCCGCCAGAAAGCTTGCGCCCTGGATTAAAAGCAAAAAGCCGATAACAAAAAGGATATAGGTCAACATGACATGCGCCTGCCCATTTTATGGAACAACACAAACGGCTACGTCCGATGCTCTATCCAGGACCTTTTTGGTGGTGCTGCCCATTGAAAAATCCTCGACATTTGAATATCCTTTTCTGCCCAGTATAACCGTGCCGATCGCATTTTCTTCAGCTTCGTCTAAAATATCCCTGGCAGCACTGCGGCTGCCGTCAATTACCTTGACTGAAATTTGATTTTCAGGAAGTCCTGCCTGAATGAGCCGGTCGCGCGCTTTATTCATGAAAGGCGCTACCTCCTCTCCGGCCTTTAGTTGCCAGAATTTCTGAACCCCCGGGAATTCTTGCAGCACTTCTTTGGGAACAAAGCGTCGCAAATCCCGTTTGGAATGAAAAACCGTAATCTTAACGTCGGTGCCTGAAAGAAGAAAGCCGGCATGGTCCACGGCCCGCATGACATTTTCCGAATTATCAACTGCCAGCAAGACATTTTTGGCTTTCACCGACCCTTTGACCATCCAGACCGGGCAGAGCTTTACATATTCCAACACCTTATTGGCAATCTCGCCGGTAAAAAATGACTCCAGGCGACTGCGCCCGCGTGAAGAGATGAAAATTGCATCGGCCTTTTTGTTTTTCTCGGCCCAACTGCAGATATCCCGCGCGACGCCAATTTCAGTTTTTTGAAAAACCGCTTCGACTTTTTCTTGGTCGAATCCGGCTTTCATCAGGCGATCTTTGGCATCTGCCAAAATGCGTTCGGCCATCTGGCTGTTTCTTTGCTCCATTCCCCGTAACTGTTTGGCGGTTTCGCGGCTTTTTCTGCTTTCTTCGACAAGAATCGGCGGCAGCTTCGGCATAAGATATATCAGTGATAATCTTACATGGTGTTTGATTCCAAAAATACGGTTAATACAATCCAGGGACTTCAATGCATTCTGTGAGCCATCAAGGGGCACAACGATTATTTTTTCTATTTGCTTAACCATGTTTTTTCTCCTCTTTCAGATGAAATTACCATTATAAAGGTCTCCACTTTTCTGATTTTTATTTAAATCCGTAATGCTGAAGGACGCATCTTTCACCGGATCGATGACAGCCTCACCGCCAACTCCTTTTTGCCAACAAATTGGACGACAGCGGTCATGATGGCTGTTTTGTATCTTTTCCCAATTATCGGTCATTTAAAAAAAGCCTAGATGCCCTTCAGCAGCCGACCCAAAATGTCTGCACCGGTTATTACCCGCTTCTCCTCCTTTCCCCATACAAGAATGATGTCGCGATCGATGACATCCCCGCCGGCACGTTGAGGGTGGGATTTCAGGCGCCACAGTACATTGCCCAGCGCTAAGCGTGTATCTTTTACGATGATCGGTCGATGACAATACAGCAGAGGCCGAATTTCCGTATCTTTAAATAAGGCATCCCTTAAAAAGCCGTCTGAGTCTAGCACATAATGTGGCTCGCCTTCAGCATCTGCAATAATGACCCATTTTTTACCGGAAACCTCAATTTGTCGTAGAAACGGGTCGGCGGTTGTGCGGTTAAAATTGGGGAAAACGGGTATGTCATTTTCCATGGGAAGTGTTATCACACTGCGGGGATCTATCGTTTCTCCTTCTTCTATGACCATGAGGTCATCGATGGCCAAAAAATTTAGCGCACCAATGCCCTCCAGGCGATCTACATCGGACACATCGGCCTCAATGTGTTTTTTGATGACTTCCCTGAGACTGTGCTCCCGGAAATACTGGATGCCCTCGGCTCCCAGCCAGGCGTCCAATATTTTGGCAGTCGGCTTGGCAGCTGGAAATAACAGAATCTGGTAAAATTTCAGCACCGGTGCCAACAACGAAGCCATGCGCAACGCATGGCGCGAAAAATAAGCCTGAGGCATAATTTCGCCGATGATGGTGATGATGATCGTGGAAAAGAAAAAAGCAGATATTCCAGCCAGTACCGAATTGGAAAGCAGTGTCAGCAGGACATTGATGCCAACATTACCCCATAGGACCGTGGTCAATAAAAAATTAGAATCTTTTCGCATGTTCAGAATTTTAGAAGCATCACGATTCCCAAGTTCGGCTTCCACTTCCAACCGGAGTCTGCTGATGCTAAATAGGGCCAAATTCATGCCGGAAAACATGGCGGACTGTGACATGCAGAAAAATATCCCGATCCAGGTAAGCAAATTTATAAATGCCGTGGTACCCATTGAGAAAACCCTAAGTTCTATAATTTTCCTTATAAAATTTACCCATGGCTGTATCCAGTGTAAAGCTCCGTTGAGAATTGACGATCAAATCTGTCTGGACGATCGATTTACAGCCTGTTTCGTCCCCGGTCTGTCAGACGCCGTATTTCTTTTCCGTAGTAAGAATCTTCAAGCTTTCTGATAGCGGCCCTCAGTCGACTGCGATGCGGTTTCGCCCATCAGAGCCGTCAGTTCCGTTCCTTCAATTTTTTCTTTTTCCAGGAGAAGCTGTGCGCCTTTGTCAAGGATGTCTCTTCGTTCTTCAAGTATTCTCCGTGATTTGGCAAACTGATTGTTGATGATTTTTCTAACCTCGTTGTCGATGAGCTCGGCGGTAGCCTCACTGTATTCGGCCGCGCCTTCCATGGGAAGATTCAAGAACTGGTTTCTTTTTTCGCGGGCAAAATAGACCTGGCCGACTGTGTCGCTCATACCGTATTCTTTGACCATGCTGCGGGCGATGTCGGTGGCACGTGCCAGATCGTTGTGCGCCCCGGTGGAAACGTCTTCAAATACGAGTTCCTCGGCCGCCCGACCGCCCAGCAGGGTAGCGATTTTGTTGAGCAGCTCGTTTTTACTCATCAAGAAGCGATCTTCGGTCGGCGTTTGCATAGTATATCCGAGGGCGGCGATGCCGCGGGGGATAATCGATATTTTCTGCACCGGATCGGTACCGGGCAACGACAATGCCACAATGGCATGACCCATTTCGTGATAGGCAACGATTTTTCTTTCTCTGGGGTTGATGAGCCGGTTCTTTTTTTCCAACCCCGCAATGACCCGCTCGACCGCTTCCTCAAACTCAGCCATACCGGCTTTTTTCTTTTTACGGCGGACCGCCAGCAGGGCGGCTTCGTTGACCAGGTTGGCCAGATCGGCCCCGACCATGCCCGGTGTCATGGCGGCCAGAACCGACAGATCAACATCTTTGGACACTTTTATTTTCTTTAGATGAACTTTTAAAATAGCCTCACGCCCGGCTTTGTCCGGCCGATCCACTAAAATGTTGCGGTCAAAACGTCCCGGTCGCAGCAGGGCCGGATCCAGTATTTCAGGTCGGTTGGTGGCAGCCAGCAAGATCACACCCACGTTGGGGTCAAAGCCATCCATTTCCACCAGCAGTTGATTGAGGGTTTGCTCACGCTCATCGTGGCCGCCCATCGTGCCGAAGCCCCGCGCCTTGCCAAGGGCATCGAGTTCATCTATGAAGATGATGCAGGGCGCTTTTTGCTTGGCCTGCTCGAAAAGGTCCCTGACCCGGGCAGCGCCCAATCCGACAAACATCTCCACAAATTCCGATCCGCTCATGCTAAAAAAGGGCACGCCGCTTTCACCGGCCACGGCTTTGGCCAGCATGGTTTTGCCGGTTCCCGGAGGGCCCACCAGCAAGATGCCTTTTGGTATCTGACCGCCGATCTCGGTAAATTTGCCCGGTTCCGATAGGAACTCCACCACTTCCATCAACTCCTGTTTGGCTTCATCCACACCGGCCACGTCTTCAAAGTTCACATCAATGTCTTCCTGCATGTAGATTTTGGCCTTGTTTTTGCCAAGAGTCATAAAGCCCGGTTGCTGGCCCGCCATGCGCTTCATCAAAAAAAACCAGAGGCCGAAAAACAAAAACACCGGCACAACCCATGACAGCAGCGTTGGAAGAAAGCGCGATTCGATTTCACCTTTAAAGTTAACGTTAAACTGTTCCAGCAGTTTGGATGTGTCCGAGTCCACCCGTATCGTTTTGAACATCTGTTCTTTTCCGGCCGCCTCATCTTTGATTTTGCCCTGGATCTGGTTGGCGCTGATGGCCACTTCGATAACCTTATTGTCCTTTAACTGCTTTAAAAATTCGCTATAGGGAATTGTTTTGATGGCAAACATGGTGGTGATCGTGTTTTGCAAAATCAAGACCACCCAGATCCCCAAAATCACATACCAGATGGAAAATTTTTGTCTTTTTTCCATGTTACCTCCTAACATTGTAAAAAAACTAGCCGGTTAATTTGGGCAGCATGAAAGACGCAAAGCTCAGAACAAAGAAAAACCCGCACATATCTGTTATGGTTGTCAACAGCGGGCCGGAG
>JAHEIW010000196.1:0-1642 GCA_024639185.1 Deltaproteobacteria bacterium
TGGAGCTGATCCGCGCCATCGCGGTCTCAGCCGATGTGATTGGCGCTGATTTTGTCGAATACAATCCGTTTCTAGACGACCAGGCGCGGACCACCGCCTTGATCACGAACTATATGATGCGTGAGCTGCTGACGGGGATCGCGATGCGCAAAAAGGGAATTCGAGACCCCTTCTACTATCATCCCGACATACTCGGTCAGAACCGCTCCCCGCGCTAATAATTGCAGCTCAAACCAATTAGGAGGCAATGGCCATGAAAACAAATATGATCTGGAACATCCTTGCCACCCTCGCCCTCCTGACGGCGGCGCTCCCGGCTCGGAGCGCTGAAGAGCGCTTCGTGCCGACCACCGTCAGCCAAGAGGCGGCCGAACTCATCAGGGAGCTCGAGCCCGATAGCCTGCCTGCAGGCACTATGCAGGAGTGGCAGGCTGCCTGGGAGGCGACGGAAGAAGCGTTTCGAGCGTTGAACGAACAGGCGCGCGAACACTACCCCGCCCAGATCGAGCGGCGTTCCATCGCAGGGATGGAACATCTCCTCCTGACCCCCAGGAACCTCGATCCGGCCAACGCCCAGCGGATTCTCGTCTACGTCCATGGCGGGGCGCACACGGTGAGCAGCCCCGATTCCACGCTGGTCAGCAGCCTGCCGGCAGCCCATTTCACCCGCACCCGGGTGCTCGCGGTGCGCTATCCGCTGGCGTGGCAGAAGCCGCACCCGGCTTCGCGTGACCTCATCGTCGCGGTCTATCGCGCGATCCTGAAGGACTACGCCCCCAGGCGTATAGCGATGTACGGGGACTCGGCCGGCGGCGCAGCGCTGATGTCGGCGATCTTGAGGATGCGCGACGAGGGGCTGCCGATGCCGGCGGCAGTGGGCCTGCTTTCACCCTGGGCGGACGTGACCAAGACAGGCGATTCCCAGACGCTCCTCGAAGACGCCGACGGGGCTTTGGACTACGAGGGCAATCTAAAAGCCTCAGCCGAGCTCTACGCGGCGGGCCGAGATCTTCGCGACCCCAGTGTCTCACCGCTTTATGCGGATTTTCGTAAAGGGTTTCCGCCGACTTTCATCTCTAGTGGGACGCGGGACATGTTCCTTAGCAATTGCGCCCGACTGCAGCGCAAGCTGATCGATGCGGGCATTGAGAACCAGCTGGTGATCTACGAGGGCATGTGGCATGTATTCCAGGTCTTTCCCATTCCGGAGGCAAAGGACGCCTGGCGTGACATGGCTGCGTTCCTCGAGCGTCACTGGGCCCGGTGATGAGCGAGAGGATAGTTCGGTTCGAAAGGAGCATGAAGATGATTGTCAGACATGTAAATCTGGAAAATACAAATCGGGCTCAAGACCGTTATACGCCGAAGCTGCGCGTGGTCTTCTTGAGAGCAACGACCTATCTTGTAATGGGTATCATTATTTTTGCCGCTAGCATTGATGTTAGAGCCGATGTCGGCCGCGGTGCTGCCTCAGGAGCTGCCGTTGGCGGTTTTCTGGGATTGGTATTCGGTGATGATCTGGGTGACGTCGTTGAAGGTGCCGCAGTTGGGGCCGGAGCAGGTGCCATTGGCGGTGCCGTTTCCGGTTCAATGAAGAAAAAAGAAGCTGAAAAACGTGTCCAACAGCAACGCGAACAAGAAA
>JAHEIW010000196.1:1652-5624 GCA_024639185.1 Deltaproteobacteria bacterium
AAATCTGGAAAATACAAATCGGGCTCAAGACCGTTATACGCCGAAGCTGCGCGTGGTCTTCTTGAGAGCAACGACCTATCTTGTAATGGGTATCATTTTTATGGTTAAAAGCCTTGATCGCCAATGATCTCAAACAAAAAGATCGCACCGCGGTGCTATACCAGCAGCTTGTATCGGCGGATGCGGATATCGACACCAAACAACAAGCCAGCTTGGAGACGGATAAAGTTTTAATGGATGTTCGGCAAGAACGTCGAGATAAAGGCATTTCCTGCCAGTTTTAAGCTTCGTTAATATTAATACCATGGCAGAAAGCAGAGACAGAAGAATCATTATTTAGGCAAAGTTTTGCATCCTGCCGCCTTTGAAGTGAAGCTCCATGAGATTATAGCAGGACAATGACACATTTGTAACATATTTATGGTAAGAAAAATGCAGCATCTTTCCTCTTAAAAATAATAACTTTATATACTATCAGGCTTTTTGTGCTTGGCATTTGGTGGGCAATGGTAACCATATTTTTCATTGAAGAGTCAGATTATCTTCGGGAGGCTCCAATTTCAATGAAGCGGTTTAAAAAGAAAATATGGTTTCAGATCATTCTAGTCGTTGGATTGAGTATGTTTATTGGCGGTCAGACAAGACGGGCAGTTGCCGGCGAAGACAAGGGGGATTTGCTTAACTACAGTTTTGCCGTATGGCTGGGAAGCGGGGTGTACAAAATCAGTGACGCAGACAAAAGATTGGCGGTTTTACGCGTGCCGTTACGCTATACCTTGCGAGATGCCAAAGGCCACAGTCTCCCCTTACGCGGCAGGATTGGATTTAAGCTTCTATTGCCGGCCGTCCTGGCCTATCAAGAAGAAACCGAGTTAAACACTGACTTCAGTGCCGGCGCTTTTGTGCCAGGCCTTGAAGTGCAGATACCGGTGCTTAAATATTGGACCTTAAAGCCGTTTACACAGTTTGGCTTGGGTAAGGATACCCGCGGTGGAGATTTAAATTACGTCTATGGCGGGGGCATCGGAAGCCTCGTCCGCATCCCCTGGCATAAGTTTCTCTTCAGTATCGGCAATTCTATCGTACTGGCTGCAGACCGAAATGCCAATACAAAAGACACCAGCGGATTTTCGATGTTTAATGCCGGCCTGGATGTGCGTCATCCGACCAACCTGAGGTTATTCAACCGCAAACTTGATGTGAGCGGCTATTTCATTTACAACGACTTCAATCGGAACAATGTTGATATTCTCAGCGATGATGGAGATACGAGCAGATTAAGATTCATCTACGAAGTTGGAATGACATTTGGTGTCGAAAAACCTGTTTCAATATGGAAGGTCGATTTTGATCGTGTCGGAATCGACTATCGCTGGGGTAGCAAGGGGTTTAGAGGTATCGGCTTCAATATGGGATTTCCTTTTTAAGGCATCATCGTTGGCTATATTATCAAACAAAATGAAACCTTTTTTCACATCTGTGCTTAAATCTCCGCTCCTGCACTTTTTCTTTATAGGAGCTATTGCCTTTGTTGCCTACAGCCATCTCAAATCACCGGATCGCGAAGCCATCACAGTGACCACCCAGACCATAGATGCCCTGGTCCAACAGCGCGAAAGCATCACCCAAAATTTGACCACGCCTGAAGAGCAGCAAAACCTGATCGAAGGGCATATTGAAGATGAAATCCTCCTGCGCGAAGCCTATAAACGCGGTTTCGACAAAAATGATTACAGGGTGCGTAAACGGATTTTGAACATCATGCGAAGCTCTCTCAGCGAAGTCATCCCGGAACCATCGGTGGCCCAGCTGCGCGCCTTTTATGAGGAAAACAAAGTGCGCTACCTGACATCGCCGTCACGCTCTTTCGAACACGTCTATTTTTCATTTGCCAGCGCCAAACAGCCTGAAAGACCGCAACAGTTTATCCAACAACTAAAAGTGGCTACCGACATCGCAGGCCTGGGTGAGTTTTCGCCAATGGGCAATACATTCAGCAAGGCCTCTTTTCAAACCACGGCCATCACATTCGGCAAACCGTTTGCCCAAACGGTATTCGAACTGCCGTTGAATATATGGCGGGATCCAATCGAGTCGTTTCGGGGGATTCATTATGTATACGTAACGGCCGAGCATGGCCCGGGCCGCCCGCGCCGGTGACGGCAGAACCACAATGCCGTGATCCAGCAGCTTTTGAATGAACAAATTGTCCGGGCTTTGAAAGGTGCATCCGATCAGCGATTTTTGATGTTTTCCAAGCAGATCCATTACAGAAGCGGCCTGATCCCTGAAGAACTTGTCGATCAATTTTAGCTGGGTCCGACCCAACGCTGTTTGCAGAAAGGAGATGAAGATGCGATTGTATCAATTTAGCATCAGATCAGATTTAGCTAAGGCAGCTCTCTGCTTGATCCTATGGGGATTAGCCGGTTGTGCCGTGGTCGGTCCGAGCTCCATAAGCTTGGGGCGGGCTTCTTACAACGAGGCGATCAACAAAACCGAAGACGAGCAGTTGCTGACGTCGATTGTTCGGAGTCGTTACGGAGAATTATATAACCCTGCTGGTGACCAGAATCAACGACATGAACAACCCCGACTTTCTGCCGGGGCCGTCGGCTGAGCCGGATTCACGATTTTTGCGATTCGTCGAGCTGACCTCGGAGTTTCGTCAAGCGGGTATTCTTAACTGGGTCAAGGACCCGCGCCCGGAAATCGAGTTCAATTTCATAATCAGAAACTATGCACCCCAATATACGCAAAAGGTGCGTGAATATCTTGATTTGCTCGACCTGCCGATGCCGGCGGACGAATTAAAAGACATCGTCTTGCCGGTTTACTTTGCGGTCAAAGGAAAAGAATGGCATGGCATCGCGATGTCGACGCGCTCTACGGAAGACTTGTTTGAGATCTTAAGAGCAGCAATTGAGCTCCCGGAAGAGCATGCTCGCGCGGGGATAGCCATCAATTACCCGCCGGTGGGTCTGACGGGACAGGGTGTGCGCATCATCTCATCCAAAGAAAAGCCTGAGAAAACCTCGTTGGCTACAAAGTATCGCGGCTACTGGTTCTATATCGATGACGCCAGTCTCCACACAAAAGAATTCTTCAAATCCGTAAAGATTTTTTGGTCCGCCAGCATCAAAAGCACGGCCGATCAAAGAGCGGCTCCTGTGTTGACCATTCCCGTGGGGGGCTAAGTAACATTGAAAATGAGAAAAGTTATAATTTTATAATCCTGGCATGTCCGCTGATGAGAAGTCAGACATCAACATAGTACCAAAGAAAGCGCCGAACAATGGTGCGTAAGCAACAGCGGAGGCGCTGGAGGAAAGGACGATAACCAAGGAAAATTCTGAAAAGGCTGTCTGCGACCTGCACGCAGAGGCAGGGGAAAGCATTGAACAGACTCGACAGAATACGTGAACCACTTCGCGTCACTAACCCGAGGTAGGAGTCGTATGAACTAATCCTTGTAACAAATGCCGAGGATGATGGATTTGTCGCTGTTGCCGTTTGGACAGTGAGCGGATCCGTCAGCCATTTTGGCCATACTCATTATCGACGGAACCGAAACCATGCGCTGGTGACGTTTGTGATGGAAAACGAATCCTGGAAAATTAAAGATATTGAATTGATTGCTGAAGCTCGGTTGTTGTAATTTTTCAAAGATGATGTCATATCCGATGTAAAGATTGGGAAACTGAGGGACATAATTTGAGGGCATTAGTTACCTGGCCAATAAACCAATTCGAATTATTTTGGAGCAGCTTCCCATAACTTTTACCGAGCAGGACGCAAATGCTGGAATATTATCTGCAAATACATTTCAAGTTGACCGGATGAGATACCAGGTTATCTATAGCTCTTATTGTATCAATCGTTACCGATGGGTGTTACGATCAATCATACGTTTAATGCCCCTCTGGTTGGGTGTGATTGCAGTGGGGCTTCTCGCTTGCAGCACGCTTCCAG
>JAHEIW010000012.1 GCA_024639185.1 Deltaproteobacteria bacterium
TGAAGATCACTCATTGGCGTCATCACCAGTATGGCGGTAACCATAAAACCTATGGTTGAAAATTTGGTTAGCATCTTTATACTGGCAAATGTGAATACATATTTAAATAAGCGCCACTCCTATAACATAGAACCACAAACTGCCATTGCGCTGCAAAAACAGCTTTCCTCACAGGTCATTCGAAAAACATGCATCCGGATCGTTTTAAAATCCTGTCAGGGCTATCGCCTGCCCGAGCCCTTACGTAGAGCGGATCATCTGTCAAGAGAGAAGATATAGCCACCAAGACACCAAGGCACGAAGTTTACAAAAATAAAAAGTTTGATTAAATTAAATCTTTCTTTGTGCCCTTCGTGCCTTTGTGGTGAATAAAATATCATTTATTCATTAAGTCTTCGATCTCTTCGGCTTCGCGCGGGATGGATTTTGTCAGATCAACCTGACCTTTTGAAGTGATGAGGATATTATTTTCGATGCGAACCCCGATGGCCTCGTCCCGGATATAAATCCCGGGCTCGCAGGTAAAGACCATGCCGGATGCAAATTTGCGATGTCGATCACCGTAATCATGCACATCCAGCCCCAGGTGATGGGAAGTGCCATGGGGAAAAAACGTTTTATAAAGCGGTGCATCCTTGGGTTGCTTTTTAACATCTGCTTTCTTCAATACACCCAGACGAATCAGCTCGGCTTGCATTAATTTGACCACCGCATCCTGGTATTTTTCGAGTGTATTTCCCGGTTTGAGCAATTTGATGGCTGCTTTTTGTATCTTGAGCACCGCATTATAAACTTCTTTTTGTCTTTTGGAAAACTTCCCGTTTACCGGGAGCGTTCGGGTCACATCGGCGGCGTAATTGGCAAACTCGGCACCAAAATCGATAAGCACCAGATCCCCTTTCTGGCATTGTTTGTCATTTTTGACATAATGCAGGGTACAGGCGTCGATACCGGACGCTACAATGGTTTCATAGGCCGGGCCCCGGGAACGATTGCGCATAAACTCGTGCACAATTTCAGCTTCGATCTCATATTCCCACACCCCGGGTTTAATAAACCCGAGTAACCGCCGAAAGGCCTTTTCGGTGATGCCGCAGGCCGTTTTTATCAGCTCGATCTCAGCGGGGGATTTGACGGCCCGCAGACGGTTCATAATGGGCGCCACTCGTTCGTAATGGTGCAGCGGAAAGGTTTGCCGGCACCATTTCAGAAAACGCATGTCCCGGGTTTCGACCATATCCGGTGCCCGCAAGTGCTCATTGGTATTTAAGTAAATATGCTCGGACTCGATGATCAGTGGTCGCAGGATCGTATTCAGCTCGTTGGTCCAATGCACCGTCTGGATTCCGGAAATTTCCTGGGCTTCGGCCTTGGTAAATTTGTAGCCCTCCCAGGTGGCAATCTGCTCATTGGTTTCCCTGACAAACAAAATTTCCCTTTGCTTCCTGTCGGGCGCATCCGGGCAAATCACCAGCACAGTTTCTTCCTGGTCGATGCCGCTCAAATAAAAGGTGTCTGTCTGCTGGACGAACGGATGGTTGCCGTCAGCACTGGTGGGCATGACATCATTGGCGTTGAAGATCGCAATCGAATTCGGTTTGAGTTGCTTGCTGAAACGCTGCCGGTTTTTTACAAATAAACGGGAATCAATTTTCGAATATTTCATATCGGTTTATCCATTGGCGTTGAGCAGTTTTTGAAAGCTACTCGGTTGTCCAACAAAAAGTTACAACTAATTGCTAATAGAAGTGGTCTCAAAACCTTAGATTAGGTCTAAGGGCAAGGCTTCCCACACATTGGAAGTGGAGCGTACACGATAGTACGTGAGCATTGCAATGTGTGGGATAACGCAGCCATTGGGCCTTAGATGGGGTTTTGATACCACTTCTACATAAAATGCAGGGTGGTAAGTGTCAAGCAAACAATCCGCGGTTGGATTCTGCTAAGAATTTGCTAAAATAAGATCTCATCCCAAATATCGGATCACAGGCACCTTATAATTCATATCGCTTATCGGAAAGTGACATGCCCGAATCTATGCAGATGGCTCTCTCTAAAGAAAAATACAGGTAAAAAAAAAGCGCCTGAAGCTGGAAAGCATACCATTTAATTCCCAGCGTCAAGCGCCTTTGCCAAGCATCATATTCTCAAAATTTTCTAAAACAAAACGAGCGGATAAACTTTGATGACCGCATCAAACCTGGCTTTTTTGCCGCCTTCGCCGGTTTCCACCCCATGCTCACCTTCGACGATCGTTAGGATTGTCTTCAGGGGATAGCTGTACTGAGCTTTTTTCTCTTTTACCATGACGCTGAAAAATTCTTCGTTGGCTTCAACCAGCTCGGCTTCCTTGATTTCGACAGAATTATCATAGTTGATACCGATGGCCTTGCCTTTGTATCTTTTAAGCAGTCCCAAAAGCTTGACATAGTTGCTCTGGGTACCCGCTGCTACTTCCACGGTTTCGGCGGATTCTTCAGCCATGGCCTGAGCGGCTTTTTGCTTTTTCAATGCATCTGCCTTTGCCAGAACGGCTTTCTTTTTCTTAAGAGCCAGTGACTTGGCCTGGGCGGCTTTCTTATTCTTCAATGCCTCGGCTTTGGCCTGAGCGGCTTTCTGCTTCTTTAACGCTTCCGCCTTGGCCCGGACCAGCTTTTTCTTCTTCAAGGCGGCAGCTTTCGCCTGGACCGCCTCTTCTTTTTTACGGGCTTCGACCTTGAGCAGGGCCTCCTGCTGCGTTTTTAGGGCTTCATTTTTGGCCTTTTGGGCATTCAGTTTGGCTTGAGTGTCGGCTCCGTTCTCTTTCTCAGAGGATTCTTGCGATGCCGCGATATCCAGGTGCATCTCAGCTTCGATTGCAGAGCTATCGCCCGGCTTTACTTCAGATTCTGATTCCAATAATATTATCTCCCGTTCAACCAATAGGTCCTCATCTTTTGGCTTTGATTCCGCTTCGACTTCGACCGGTTTAACCGATTTTTGTACGTTGGCATCTGTTTCGGCAGATATCTCAGATGCCGATGGCCTGGTCTCTGCTGCTGCTGCTGTACTTTCTGTTGGTGCATCCGTCGCCATGATTCCGGCGTCAGATTCTTTGGTAGTCTCATTATCGGCTTTTGTATCCGATTCCTTTTCGCTGGTAGAAGCTTCATTTACCTTGCCAGCAGGCACATCAGCCGAAGTTTCAGGTGATATTTCAGCCGTCTTCGATGCTTCCGGTTTCGCTGCTTCAACAGCTTTGACTTCTCCAGACATAGGTGATTCGGTATCATTCGGTTCTGTTATCGCTTCTATGTCGGTTTCGATGGCCTCCAGCCCAATCTCCGTATTTTGCGTTTCCTTGTTCTCTTCCGGTTGTGGGATCTCTGAATCTGAGGATTCCGCTTCCGACGGCGGGATCTCTTCCAGTTTCGGAATGCGTATCATAACGGTTTCCTTCATCGGATCCAGCTGACTGGAGGTTTCATTGTTCGGTGCGACTAATTCAGTAGGCGGTTGGGTCTCATCGAGGATAGCCTCGGTCGCTTCGATGGATTTTCTTTTGTCATCATCCAGAGCCGCCGCAGCTGCTTTCATGGCAGGATCTTTAACGAAAATAATCCCACACTGCATACATGCGTCAGCAAGAGGATTATTATCAAGGCCACATTGAGGACACGTAATCTGGTTTTCTTCCATTTTCGACTACTCCTTATCTGAATTTGATAAATCCGACTGTATTTTGGACAAAATGAATTGATTTTATATTCAATTCGCTGAATTATAATGCGGATTATATTAGGATTATCGGTTCAAGGTCGCTTTTTCTTGAATATAATATCGAATGATTTTCAATTTAATTTCGGCAAGGCACTTTTGTTGACCCGAATCAATACAATAATCTAAATAATTACAGCGGACTACAATAAATACGGCAACACTTGTCATGCGCCGATGCATGATTGAAAGCAGCCCTTATTTGTGGTATCTGCTAGCAGCTTCATTAAATCGAATTGCTCATTACTTTGAGATTTAAACAATATAAGGAGAACCGATTATGGCACTGGAAGTCAGCTTTTCGGGCGGTAAAAAAGTCGACGCGAACTTTAAGGGTTTTACCATCAAAACCGATCAGAGCGAAAAAGATGGCGGCGAAGGCTCAGCACCGACCCCCTCTTTTTTGTTTTTTGCCTCATTGGGCACCTGCGCGGGCCTATATGCCCTCAACTTTTGTGAAAAGCGCAAAATCGATACCACTCAATTAAAACTTGTACTGGATTTTGAAACGCATCCCAAAACCCACATGGTCACCAAAATTACCATGCATCTTACACTGCCGACGGATTTTCCTGAAAAATACGTCTCGGCAATCATCAAAGCGATGGATCTGTGCTATGTCAAAAAACACCTGCATGAGCCCCCGGCGTTTGAAACGATCACGCAGCACGCAAATTAATCACAAATATCGGCTGTACCCCCAACAGGTAACCGACCATGCCATCGGAACCCGTCTCTGACACGACCACAGGCTCTGTTTCGCACTTAACGCTGAGCATTGGGGTCACCACCCTCTGCCGTCTGGTGCTCAACACGGCGCGCCGGTTTGCCTATCCTTTTGCCCCGGCCTTAAGCCGGGGATTAGGTGTGCCCCTGACAGCCATCACGTCATTGATTGCCATCAATCAGGCCACAGCTGTCCTGGGGCTATTTTTCGGCCCGATTGCAGATCGTCTGGGGTATCGGTTGATGATGATTGGTGGCATGACCCTGCTGGTGGCCGGAATGTTTGCCGCGGGCCTTTTTCCGTTTTATGGCGTGGTTTTAGTGGCGCTATTTTTAGCCGGTATGGGTAAAAGCATCTTTGATCCTGCTTTACAGGCCTATGTCAGCGAACGCGTCCCGTTTCATCGCAGAGGGCTGGCGATTGGATTTCTCGAATTTTCTTGGGCGGGCAGCACCCTGCTGGGCATCCCGCTGATCGCACTTCTGATTGACCGGCTGGGTTGGCGAGCCCCTTTTTTCGCGATGGGGGGTCTGGGTATTCTGGGTATTCTAGTACTCAGAATTATTGTCGAAAAAGGCCGGCGCAGGCCTGCTCCCGGTCAAGCGCCTCCTTTATTCAAAGATGCCTGGCGGCAGCTGCTGCGGGAACGTGCTGCACTGGGAGCACTTTCGTATGCCTTCTGGATTAGCGTGGCAAATGATAATTTATTTGTGGTTTACGGGGCCTGGCTGGAAAAACAATTTGGCCTGAGTATTGTGGCGCTGGGTCTGGGAACCAGCATTATCGGCATCGCCGAACTGGCCGGTGAATCCCTGACAGCGGCCCTGGCTGATCGCCTGGGCCTGAAACGATCGGTGATCGGCGGCATGGCGGCCTGTCTGATCTGCTATGGCATCCTGCCGTTTCTGGGACAGACTTTAGGCATGGCTTTAACAGGGCTGTTTATCATATTTCTGACATTTGAATTTACGATCGTCACCAGCCTCTCGCTGTTCACCGAGCTGGTGCCCGCTTCGCGGGCCACGATGATGGCCAGCTATCTGGCTTCGGCCGGGATCGGGCGTGTGGTCGGCGCACTGATCGGCGGTCCCATCTGGCTGGCCGGTGGCATTTTTGCGACAGCCCTGGTGTCGGCCGCGATTAGCGGTCTGGCACTCGTATCCCTGGTCTGGGGACTGCGTGGATGGCAAAAACCCAAATGAGAGTTTCACTCTCATTTGAGGGCTAGGGGTTATTTGTTATTCGTTATTGGACAGTATTGAAGCTACGAGCGATCGATTAAATGTTTTGCTATTGTTTAAGAGTTTAAAGGGCTTACATTAACTTGATGTTGAAAAGAATCATAAAATATACCCTGCTCATTTTTCTTTTGGGGGGAATCGCACTGATGATCTATGCCTGGCACCTGTCCGGCCAGGTTGAAGAACGATTTTCGGCCCGCCGCTGGAGCATTCCTTCGACCGTTTATTCGGATACAACGCTCTTATATCCGGGACAGCACATTAACCCGGTGCGGTTTAGTGAGAAGCTCTTCAATTTAGGCTATCGCAGTGTGAAAACAATGCCTTCCCAAAAAGGCGAGATCCGGATTCGCACGGATACGCTGGATATTTATCTAAATGACCTTAAAACCCCCTGGACCGAACGCGCCGGATTTTTAGCTCAAATCGGCTTCAGCGAAGGCATAATTGGTACCATCCGCCGTAAAGATAATGGTCAAATGATTCCGATCATGGAACTGGAGCCCGAGGAAATCATGCAGTTTTTCGGCCAGGAGCGTGAGCGACGACAACTGATCTCCATTGATCAGGTCCCCGAGCACCAGATCCAGGCTGTGATGGCTGCAGAGGACCACCGTTTTTTTCAGCATTACGGCATCGACTGGCGCGGCATTCTGCGAGCGGTGATGACCAATTTGCGCCACGCTGCCATCCGCCAGGGCGGCTCGACCCTGACGCAGCAGCTGGCTAAAAACTATTTCCTGACACCCGAACGAACGTTTAGCCGCAAACTAAGAGAACTGATTCTGGCGCTGATTATCGAATTTAAATATGATAAACGTGAAATCCTGGAAATTTACCTGAATGAAATCTATCTGGGACAAAAAGGCTCGGTTGCCATCAACGGTATCGGTGAAGCGTCCTATTTCTATTTTGGCAAACCGGTCAAGCGACTGACGCTTTCGGAAGCGGCCACAATTGCCGGACTGATCAAAGCGCCCAATAATTATTCGCCTTATCGCGATATGGCAAGCTGCCAGAGCCGCAGAGATACCGTTCTGGAGGCCATGCACCGCTGGGAATGGATTACACAGGCCGAACTTAATGAGGCACGCCAGCAGCCGATCAATGCCGTCGGATTTTTGGCGGCTGATAAAAAAGCGCCCTATTTTATCGACTACCTGACCGAACAGTTGAACACCCTGTATCGCTCGGAAGACCTGACCAGCCTGGGGCTTTCCATTTACACCACCCTCGACACCCAGGTTCAACTGGCCGCGGAAGAGGCCCTGACAATGGGCCTGGCCCGCTTGGAAAAATCAAATCCGGAACTGCAACGTGCAACACCTGAAGAAAAACTTCAGGGCGCCCTTGTGGTGATGCAACCTAAAACCGGCCATATTCTGGCGCTGGTGGGCGGTCGCAATTACAGCGTCAGCCAGTTTAATCGAATCTCCCAGGCCCGCCGTCAACCCGGAAGCGCCTTCAAGCCATTGGTCTATCTGAGCGCACTGGAGCAGTTTACCCCAACGACGTTGTTGTCAAATGATCGCAAAACATACACGGTTAACGGAAAACAATGGGATCCCCAGAACTTTGAGCCGGTGACCGAATATACGGTTAGCTTGCAGGATGCGCTCAAAAAGTCCTACAATCTCGCCACTGTTGACCTGGCCATGAAAACCGGCATAGAGCGGATTGTAGAGCTGGCCGCCAAATTTAATCTTTCAACACCCATAAAACCCTACCCATCGTTGGCCCTGGGCGCTTTTGAAGTCATTCCCCTGGAGCTGGCCCGGTCCTATTGCGTATTTGCAGCCGAGGGCGTGCAGCCGTTTCCGCTATCGTTAAAGGGCGTGGTGGACGAAAATGACCGGATTCTCGAGCAACAACATTTGAATATCGAGCGGTTGATTACACCGGCCGAAGCATTTATCATGAACAGTATGCTGCAGGGCGTCGTCAGGGAAGGCACCGCCCGTTCATTGCAATGGCGGGGGATTACCTGGCCGGTTGCCGGCAAGACGGGGACGACAAATGATTTTAAAGATGCCTGGTTTGTGGGGTATACGCCGGATATCCTCGCTCTGGTCTGGGTGGGTTTTGACAACGGGGACTCGATTAAGGCCACCGGTGCGGCTGCTGCCCTGCCGATCTGGGCCGAATTGATGAACGCCATTCCCCAATACCGTTCGGAAACCGATTTTAAGATACCGCAGGGCGTTGAAAAAATTTTGGTTTGCCCGGTCACCGGGCGGCCGGCGGTTGTTGGCTGCCCCGATCCGCTTGATGTATATTTTATAGCAGACCGGGCGCCGGACGAAGCGTGCCCGCTGCATGCAAAAGAAGGCATCGCCGGTAAAATCATCAAGGGCGTAAAGGGTCTTATCAATGACGATTAAAGCCATACACATCCTTTGCATCCTCCTGCTGGCAGCATGGCTGGCTGGATGCCCCAAACCGATGTTAAAAGGATATACATCTGAAGGCGATCAAATCACGGTAGAGGAAGAAGCAGAACAGGAAAACCCGCGGGCGGTGGCCTCGTTGCAATTGACCGACCAGGGCCGCCGGCTGGTGGAAGAGCGCCAGCCGGACCGGGCCATTCGAGTGCTGGAACAGGCTGTTAGCCTGCATCCCACCAATGGGCGCAATTACTATTATCTTGCCGAGGCCTGGCTGATGAAAGGCTTTGCGGACCAGGCCAAGGAGTTCAACCACCTGGCGGAAATTCATCTGAAAGAAGACAGCCGTTGGTTGATCCGCGTGGGCAGGCAGGCAGATCGCATCGCCGAACTGGAGAAGTAGGAATTATTGAAGTATCTCACACCCGCTTCGCTCGAGGCGCAGAGGACGCAGAGGAGTATTGTCTTTTTAAAAAGATGGAGCGCAGCGACACCATAACTTTAGGCACTTTAGCTCAATTTAGGCATTTTAGGCACTATATATAAGGAGACAAAAAAATGACGGAAGCGGAAATTACCGTATATGGTGCTCACTGGTGCCCGGACTGTCGGCGCAGCAAGCAGTTTCTGGGCGAACACCAGATCCCTTACAACTGGGTGGACATCGAGCAGGACAAAGAAGCCGAGCAGTTTGTGATCGAAAAAAATGAGGGCAAGCGGATCATCCCGACCATTACCTTTGCCGACGGCTCTTTTCTGGTGGAGCCCAGCAATGCGGAGCTGGCCGCCAAACTGGGGCTGAAAACCAGAGCCGCCCGCGGCCATTACGAACTGATCGTACTTGGCGGCGGACCTGCCGGACTGACGGCCGCCCTGTATACGGCCCGCGAAGCCATCGATACGCTGGTCATCGAGCGCGCCGCTTTTGGCGGGCAGGCTGCCGGAACCGAAAAGCTGGATAACATGCCCGGATTTCCGGATGGCGTTGCCGGAATAGAGTTTTCGCAGCGTCTGCGCCAGCAGGCGGAACGCTTCGACGTCGAACTCCTGCAGGCCCAGCATATCTCCGCTGTTCACAGCCATGAAAATTACCATTGCGTCACCACCGAAGATGGCAGCCAGTACAGTGCCGACGCGCTGCTAATTGCCACCGGCAGCCGTTACAAACGGCTGGGCGTGCCGGGCGAAAGCGACTACATCGGCGCCGGGGTTCATTTCTGCGCGACCTGCGACGGCCCGTTCTACAAAGGCAAACACGTGGCGGTGGTCGGCGGCGGCAACAGCGCTACCGAAGAAAGCCTGCTGCTGACCAAATTTGCCGAAAAAGTCACCATTCTGGTGAGGGGCGCTGAATTCAAGGCCACAAGCATCATCCAGGAAAAGGTTCTTGGCCATCCGCAAATTGAGGTGCGCTGGCATACCGAGGTCAAAGCGTTTATGGGCCAGGATTCAAAGCTTAATCGGCTGCGGGTTCTCAACAACCAGAGCGGTGAAGAGGCGGAGATCCCTGTCGATGGGGCCTTTATTTTTATCGGCCTGGTGCCCAACACCGGGTTTTTGGCTGACAGCGGCATCTTGCTGGATAAATGGGGATTTGTCGTCACCGGCCATGCCCTCTTGCACCAGGAAAAGCGGCCGGCCGGATTTGAAAAGCGCGATCCGCTGCTGCTGGAAACCAATATCCCGGGCATTTTCGCGGCCGGCGACGTCCGCGACCAAAGCACCAAGCAGGTGGTCAGCGCCGCCGGCGAAGGCGGCAGCGCCGCGTTGATGATCCGGGAGTATTTAAAGGGAATGTAAATATTTTGTAGAGTGACAGGCTTGCAGTTTCGTTTAACAGTTCCGCCCGATGACACATATGCAGAGGAAGGATGGGACTCCCTCCGCCACGCTGGGATGTGTGTGATTGAGGAAGTCCCTAACAGCTGATCATATTAATCTTCTTCAAGGCAGACGTTCCCCGGATCATCAAAACAAACTGGAACCTCGGTGATTGTCCTGTTTCCGCTTTCCTCATCTGCCAGGATCTCAACCTTCAATTCTTCCACCTCATCTCTTTGCATATAGAAATTAATCAGGCGGACGAATTCAGGCGAAACCGTTAATTGTTCTACGAATTCCGGGAGCGTTGTGGTTTGTTTGAACACGCGCTCCTCACCGTCCTCCTCAATCACCAGTTCGACGACGACCTCGTAACCGACTACATCAGCACCGAATATATCAGGCCCGTCTACTTCAGCACCCTCTTCTCCTACTTTCCACTTTATAGTCGGCCAATCCGAAAGATCTATTTCAACCGGATTCACAAGATCGTGCATAAATTCTGCCTCACCGCGCAGCCAGCCGCCTTCAATCGATCTGCCCCAGAATTTATAGGTCCCCTCAGGAAAGCGCTCAAAGAACTCTTCCAAGGTCTGTTCACTTTCGTCCGGTTCGACGCTCTCGATAGCCACCTCGGTAAGGCCCTGGTCTTTTACGCTATTTTTGGTTTCGATGTCCAGAACCTTTTTCCCGCTTTCATTGAAGACTAACATCCGTATGAAACCATCGGAATCCCAGAAGAACTGGATGCCTTGATCCCCGTCTGATGAGTTATACTCGATGAACACGTTGACAGGGTCGAGTTCCTCCACGTTTTTCTTCCATCCCTTTGCCAGTGCTGATTCTTCCATTGTGAAGAACACGGCGGCTGCTGTTAACAGAATGATAGCCAACAAACGCATGGGTCTCATCTTGCCAACCGATCTTTGTCTAACTTTTTTCGATAACATAATTGCCTCCTTGTATGGTGTTTGTGGGCGCTTCACGATCGAAAAGCGCCCGGATTAACAGAAGCTTTAAAATGATATGGAATCATGCGGCCTTCAATTCGCATGCAAAGGCTTTAAATCCGGATTCAATCGAATCGGTGATGGTGATAATGTCTTTGAAGCGATTGACCTCAAAAATTTCGCTGACATAGCCGTTCAAGCAGCACAATACGACCCTGCCCTTTCGGCGATTGAGCGTTTTTACGGTAGTTAAAATGACCCTCAGCACCGAGCTACGCAAGTATTCCAGGGCACTCAAATCAAACAGCACGCGTGTTTGACCGCTTTCAAGAATCGCTTCAATTGCACGCTCCAGCTCAGGCGACAATCGGGCTTCCATATGGCCCTTAACCGTCACACACACAATCCCGTTTGTTTCTTCTTGTACAATTTCCATGGCAATAGACTTTCCTTCTTTTAGTGTCGATTATAAAGTGAAATCCACGGTGTGCCAATCTGTTTTGAAGCACTCCGCCGGGCTGAACATAAAAGCGTTTTTATCCTGACACACGGCTCGTACCCGGATCTGGTAGGTGCGGCCCTTTTCGAGCCCGGCCAGCGGCATCACTTTCAGGTTATTGATCTCGGCCATCTGGAGTCGCGCCTGATGTAACGTTGTCATCTTGAGCGGCGGCCCGCTGTCCCAGGAGCGCAAGAGGCGATAGGCATTTTGTTCTGAATTGCGCTTAATAGAATTGATGGCCGTGTGGTGCGCAATTTTTTTGTTGAACCAAAGCGGTTTGACTTCATAGAGGGCAATCGAAAAAATAATGGTGGCTGATACATTTGCCTCCGGAACGGCATTGACTTCACCGGTGATAATATCGTGGATCGCGGCGGATAAAAGCAGATAATCGCGGGAGGTATCGATTATCATTTCATCGATTTCAGCACTAGTAGCGGTTGCCGGACCCGCGGCCAGACAAACCATGCCGCACAGCAACCAAATGTCGCGGCGAATTCTTAAGGGCCAGTTTCCCTGGGTCAGAAATCCGGGCAGACACATCCTTTTTAAAATTTTCTTTACTGCAGTTGTGATGATGCAATCCATTAGCTTATCTCGGCTACGAAGAAGTTTGTCGCTTCTCAGGGAACCGTTTTCGGGATTTACTGGGAAACGGCCTTCGACTCTTGAACCCGAGTATAATCGAGAAAATTTACCGGAAGATTACGTCAAAATTATGATTTGATAATGTAGGCAAAGCAGAGTGATGGGGCTCAGAGAGAGGACAATAGAAGATTTTCCCAAGAGATAGGGTAGATCTTGGGTGATCATCGGGCAGCAAGAAGGGATTGTAAGGGCAATAGAAAGAATTTATACCGCTTGTCATAATAATGTTCCGGAAAAAGGATGGCGGCATAAGTGTTGTAGCAAAAAAACGTCCCGCAATCGGAACGTTTTTTTGACAACCACTATAAATCAAAACCATCAGCGCACTAATTGGAGAACAAAACGGCTACCTTGATTAAGGGAGCTCGCGACTTCTATTTTGCCATTGAGGGATTCGGTGTAAGCCTTTACCAGGCTTAGACCCAGGCCTGTACCGCCCTGGGAACGGCTGCGATCACAGCGGTAAAAGCGCTCGAAGATATGGGGCAGATCGTTTTGGGAAATGCCGATACCTGTGTCTTCAAATTCGATTCGAACCTCACCGTTTTGGGCTGTAGCGGATACCGTAACCGCTCCGGCATCAGGGGTATATTTGATGGCATTTTCCAGCAGATTGGTTATGATCCGCTGTACTTTTCTGCGGTTGCTCGTCACGGCCAGAGATTCAGGCAGACGGGTCTTCAGATGTATTTTCTTGGCTTCGGCAATGGGACGAAAAAGTTCACAGGCCTCGCGGATGAGTTCCATCAATTCAAATTCTTCAGCTGTATCGCCATTGACACCGGCTTCTGCTTCGGTGATGTCCAGCATGGTATTAATCATTTCAATCAGGGTATCGCATTCTTCAATCGTGCTGACCGCCATGTCTTTGTATTCTTCAACGTCTTTTTCTTTGAGCAAGCTCATTTCGGCAATGCCGCGAATTCTGGCCAGGGGACTTCTCAAGTCATGGGCTATGTTGTCGTTGATCTCTTTCATGGATTTGAGCAAACTTTGAATGCGGTCCAACATGCGGTTAAAGGTGGTGCCCAGCCGCTCAATTTCGTTAAGATGTCCTTTGATCTGAACGCGCCGATCATAGGCGCCGTTTGATATTTCTTCAGCGGTTTCTGTGACGGCTTGCATATCCATCGTGGCCCGCCGTGCCAGCAGCCAGCCGATGATGGAGGAGACGATAATCAGGCTGACAATCAGGATTGAAAACAACTGCAGAAAAATATCCAGATACTCGTCTACCTCTTCCAGGCTTTCCCCGATCTGCAAAACGGTATTCGGGCCGACGATGGCGGTTATCATGCGCGCCTTGTCATCGCGCTCCCCGATGGACAAGGTTTGGATGGAGAAAGTCGATCCTTCTTTATGCAATTTTTGCAGGATCTCCTGCTTGCCGATCGTCCCCCAGGCGGACATATCGGTGGTAAAAAGAATGTCACCCTTAAAATTAAACAGACGGTAGAAATCTTCAGCCGGATCTTCAAGTTCAGACTCATCAGCGATCGTCTTCAAAGCCTGCTCTAAGCCATTATCTTGGATAAGAACCGTATATTTTTCAGATTCGGCGAGCAACTCGATATCCAGATGTTCCATGGTGACGGAATAAATCCGGTAATAAAAAACCAGAAAACCGATGGTAGATAAAACCGTAAACGCCACTGCATACAGAAGGGTCAAGCGAAACAATAACGAGTTTTTTAGATCATGCAGTTTCTTTAAGAACATAGCCGACTCCCCGAACCGTATGGATCAGTTTGGAATCAAAATTTTTATCAATCTTATCCCGCAGATAACAAATACGGGCTTCGACCACATTCGTCTGGGGATTAAAATTGTAATCCCAGACATGCTCCATAATCATGGTTTTGGAAACCACCCGGCCGGTGTTGCGCATCAGGTACTCAAGCAGGGAAAACTCGAGGGGCTGCAGAAAAATCTCCTGATCCGCTCTAAAAACCTTACGCTTATCCAGATCTAACTTCAGGTCTGCAATTTTAAGCTCGACAGGAGCAGTGACGCGGGTGGATCGCCGAATAAGGGCCTGAACCCGGGCAAGCAGTTCAGAAAAAGCAAAGGGTTTAACCAGGTAATCATCGCTGCCGGTTTTTAGCCCTTTGACGCGGTCATCTACCGATCTTTTGGCACTTAAAATCAACACCGGCGTATTGATGTTATTTCTGCGGACCTCTTCGATCAGTGTTAAACCGTCAACCTTGGGCAGCATCAGATCCACGACGGCGATGTCATAGGGTTCGGTCAACGCCAGATGCAGTCCGTCTTCGCCATTGGCGGCGTGATCAACAGCAAACCCGGCTTCCCGGAGACCATTCGTTATGAATTGCGCGATTTTGGCGTCGTCTTCTACGAGTAGTAAGCGCATGGCATCTCTCTGGATAAAGTAAAATCATTAAGATTAAATTATTCGATAATTACCTATTAATAATCATTTTTTTTAACCTCGAATAGATGCCTATCAGGAAATGATATGGCCGGTTCTGATTCTGTAAATTTTTCCCAGGATAACACCTTAAAATTTCAAGTCCAACTGAAACTGCAGCATGTTTTGTGAGTTTGCCGCCGGGCTGTCCGGTTCTTTTTCAAATTTTGAATATCGGTATTCGAAGGAGATCGTGGCATCGTCTAAAAAAGAGAAGTTGAGCCAGTCTAAAAGTGTATAGTTAAATCCTGCAATGGCACGGTAATCCAGCACTTCATCCTGATCGCCGCTGGTATCATCTCTGAATACTTCATATCGTGTTGCCAGCTGCAAAGATTCCAGCACGTTAAAAGCCAACCCTACCAATCCGGCGCTTTCCAAATTCTCCTCTTCGTTTTCACCCCTTTCCCGTTTGAGGGCGGTGATATATTCCGCATCCAGGATGAACTTACCATATTCCAGCGTTAATGCGCCGCCGATGGACTGATTGCGGCTGCCGTCGCCGGGTTCGCTGTTGTAGAAAGTGCTCAGGGTCAGAATATCTTCGATCGGCTCAAGGGTGACATTGGTAATGTAAGATCTGAAGCGGTCTTCTTTTGTACGTTCGAGTCTGTACTCATGTGTATCGAAATCCTGCAGGTTTCCAATGACCTTTGGATCGCGGTAGACCGAAAATGAAATGTCCAGCCCGTAAAAATCGGGATTCCATCCGAAGATGACGCCCCATTCATCGATCTCGTATAAATCTTCGGTCAGCGTTCCTTCAATCAGACGATCCTCAAAAACGCCGAATGGCATCTCGGTTTTGCCGCCGATCGCATATAGCGGTATCTGCAGACTCTTTAAGGTAAGGATGGCTTCATCCAGCCGCACCCGGCCCTCTTCACCGTTCCGGCCGATATCGACAGCATCGACCTTGACTCTGACCCGGCTCCAATTATTCGGATAAACTCTGAGAGTCAGTTTGGCTGTGCTGATAAAAAAATCAGAACTGCTGCCACTTTCTTCGTCACCGATATCCCTTACGTCAAGATATTCATAATTCGATTCGATTTGACCATTGAGTCTGACTTTTTTGCCGAATATCGGTTGGATTTTTTGATTGAGCCAGTTAACGTTTTCATTTTCTCTTTTCTGATCAACTAATTTTAACTCTTGTTTAGCGTCAAGATTATCGGCCTGGTCTTCTGCCCCGGCCGAGCCATTAGCCCATAAAACGAGCAACAGGGCAAGATACAGCACATGCCCGTCATGCATTTTATGGATGGCAAAGCCTGATCGTTTTGCTCTACTAAACAAAAAACCATCCCAACGTTTGAAAAGCGTTTAATGAAAATCACAAACCGTTAAAGATCCGTATCACCAAGACTGTGCCGATGAACAATTCGTGCAATGACGGCTTTTGAATCGGCTTTGGTTTGCTACAGCCAAATTTTACATTTTTTATTATTAAATAGGTGGGTTAAAAGATATCGGAACAACATTATCACAAGCTTATGCCTACATTATCATTTGGTAATGTGATTTGTGCAATGCTATTCTGGCTTTCATGGGGAAGGGGCGGTGAGTTTATGCCAATTGGGCGCCAAAAAATTCCAGCGCCGGTCGGCTGATGCGGGGATCATCGTAGTCTAAAAATTGTCCGCTAAAATCCCGCGGACCGTGTAGCGCCAGCCAGGCAATTGCGCGGCCCGGCACTTGCGGCTTTTCAAGCTGACCGTTCGCCTTAAGGTTTTGATAATAGCCCAGCTGTTCGGCAGACATCACCCCGGCGCCTTTTTGCCGAATGATGTCCTGCATCTGGGTATCCACGACACCCGGTCTGACGGCAACCACTGTCAAACGCGGCTCTTCGGCCGCCAGTACCCGGCTGAAATGGTTTAGCGCTGCTTTGGCCGCACAATAGGCGCTGGCGTTTTTGATACTGGTGGTGGCCGCACCGCTGCTGACATTAACGATCCGGCCGCTTTGCTCGCGCAGAGCGGAGATGGCCGCCCGAATCAGATAAAACGGCCCGAGTAAATTAACGGCGATGTTATATTGCCAGCGGTCAACTTCGCTGCTGCTGACCGGGGCAAGGGGTTCGAATACGCCGGCATTGTTGACCACCGCATCCAGCCGCCCGAAGCGCTCCAGGGTTCTGACTACTGCCGTCCGGCAATCACCGGCATCGGCAACATCGCCTTTATAGACCAGCGCTGCGCCTCCGAGCTGCTGAACGTCTCTGGCGACCGCCGCCAGCGCATCCCCTGAGCGCGCAAATAAAGTGACCGCTGCGCCAACTTTAGCCAGCCAGCGCGCAATCGCCGCGCCCAGCCCGCGCGACGCACCGCTTATGATAACAACTGGAATTTCAGGCATCTATACCGCTTGTCATAATGATATTCCAAAGAAAGGATGGCGGCATAAGTGTTGTAGCAAAAAAGCGTTCCGCAATCGGAACGTTTTTTTGGACAACCACTATAAAAGCCACGGCGCTCGGTGGCGAGGAATGCAAAAGGAGCCCTTTTCACCTCGATTTATCCCAAAGGGCAACAAGATTCAGGGCATCTCTTTTCCCCATTGCATGTTTCAAAAATTCCACCATCAATACGGATTGCATGGCCTCGTTTGACATCTGCAGCCATGGTTCTTTATCTTTAAAGATTTGAGGGGACCATTTGCGTGGCGGCCGATAATCACGGCCGTAATGATTTTCCAGGATCGTTAGATAGGCATTAATACTGGCTTTGAGCTCATCTTCAGACAGGGCTATGATCTTGGAAAAAGCGTTGCTGAACGCCTCGATGTCCGGCAGGGAGGGATGCTCCAATATTTCTTTGAATGATTTCGCAAAGCGCTTGATGCCGTTGTGAATATGGTGTCTTTTGACGACATTGATTTTGGACCAGCCCGCCTGTATCCACCTGAATACCGCGCAGCGCAGCAAGGGTGCTGCGGGATCCACTTCGGTGTAAATATTAATGCCATAAGAATCATACATGCGGGATTTTACCCAGCCCAGACCGGGAACCGCCAATCCCGGCTTGCCTGAATAAAAATAATCCCAATTATCGTCTGCGCCCAGCACGTAGCCTTTCTTGCCCACATCCGATGCGTCCGTTTGTTTGGATATCGATATGAGCACCTTGCGATTGTTAGCTTTAAACAATATCAGGGTGCGGTACAACTGATAGCGGTAATAGGCACCGGAGAAAACATCCGGTGTATTTTCGACAGTTTCGAGCCCTTTGACAACGATGGGCGCCTCAAGGTTGTCCACTGCCTGCCACAGTAGCGGCAGCTGGCCGTCTGATCCCTGTACCGGCTCCCAGTACGATAGCCGCGTGGAAGAAGGCGCCAATAAATAACCGGGAATATTCGGATTAAAGGAATATTTAAGAATATGATCAAAATCCTGCCGGATATCAAAGTCGAGATATGCAGACGGGGACCCGAGTTTGTGTTCCGCATAATACAGGGCATCCGCATCTTTCGGTTTTTGAACAAATTGCAGAAGTTCATTAATTTTAGTGGGTTGAAAGGATTGATGCCTGGCCGGGTCGGCCAGATCCAGTAGATGCATCAATCCTGGCGTAAGACTCTCGGGAACCGCGGTTTCGGTCAAGGTTTCGGCACCGGAGACAGCAGCAGCCTGGAACAAAACAGCCAGCATGATCAATGCGCATCCGCAACTCATTTTCTGGCGTAAGGTCATTTTCGGTAGTGAGCCTCGTTTGGTCATAAGGATAAAATCCTCGATGCATTAAGCATAAATTGGAATAAAATTTTTTATCTGACGCAATCATTAATGACAATGTCCCCATCAATAATTACATTTTCCTAAATTGAGCTTTTCACATTTCTCAAAATCAATAACATATAGTAGAAAGGACCCAAAAATGAAAGTTAAAATTGATTATGATCTATGCATGGGCGATCGCAATTGCAACAATCTGTGCCCACAAGTCTTTGATTACGATGTCGATCAGTTGCAGGCCCGTGTCATCGTTGACGAGGTCCCCGAGCCATATCAGGACCTGGTGCGACAGGCAGCCGCTGAATGCGCTCCCGGGGCGATTATCGTCGAAGAATGATCGCTTGGCTCCCGTAAAAAATTGACATCGTATCTTAGAATTCTAAAACCTCTGGCAATATTGTCAACATTAAAACAAATGAAAAAGAAATCGATTCGGGTCACAGGCGCCCGCCAGCACAATCTAAAAAACCTGAATATCGACATCCCCCTGAACCGGATTACGGTGGTCACCGGCATCAGCGGCTCCGGCAAATCGTCACTGGCTTTTGATACCCTTTATGCCGAAGGCCAGCGCCGCTACGTGGAAACGTTTTCACCTTATGCGCGCCAATTTATGGATCGCATGGATCGCCCGCAGGTGGAAAAAATCGAAGGCATCCCGCCGGCCATTGCCATTGACCGCA
The DNA here is from genome assembly GCA_024639185.1 of Deltaproteobacteria bacterium. Taxonomy (GTDB): domain Bacteria; phylum Desulfobacterota; class Desulfobacteria; order Desulfobacterales; family JAHEIW01; genus JAHEIW01. The sequence goes on from JAHEIW010000012.1 coordinate 18,883, forward strand.
AAGACCCGGTGCGAACGTCGCGCTCGACGGTCGGCACCATGACCGAAATCACCGATTACGTCAAACTGCTGTACGCGCGCCTGGGGGAGCTTCACTGTCGATCGTGCGACAGGCCGGTCAGGCCCGAAACACCGGCGCACGTGTGGGATTTTTTAAAAAACCGGCCCGAGGGCGACCCGGTCGTTATTACCTTTCCGTATCGAATTGACGGATCTCCGGTTAAAGAAGTGCGCCGGTTTCTGATGCAAATGGGTTTCGACCGTCTTTACCTCGAGGGCCGCATCACCCATCTGGATGAGTGGCAGCCGGCAGACCACCAAAAGATCATACCGGTTCTGGCAGACCGTGTGATTCTGCGTGCCAGAGATCGGGAGCGCTTCCTGGATTCCCTTGAGCTGGCCTATCGCTTTGGCGGCGGGCATCTGGATGTCTGGTTGCCGCCCGACGGCCACAAGGCCTTTAGCAACCAGCTGCAATGCGCCCGATGCGATATTGTTTATCATCCGCCGCTGCCGAACCTTTTCTCGTTTAATAGCCCGCTGGGGGCCTGCGATACCTGCCGGGGTTTCGGGCGGACCATCGGCATTGACATGGATCTGATTATTCCGGATCCCTCACGCTCACTGGCCGAAGGCGCCATAAAGCCCTTTGGCTCAGAAAAAGACGGGCGCATGGAATATGATGACCTGATGGATTTTTGCCGGCGTCGCAAGATTTCCACCCGCATTCCGTTTAAACGCTTAAAAGCAGCCCACAAAAAGGCCATCATCGAAGGCACTCCGAATTATTACGGTGTAAAAGGCCTGTTTCGCTGGCTGGAGCGCCGAACCTATAAAATGCCGGTCAGGGTCTTTCTGTCGCGCTACCGCAGCTACGATATCTGCCCGGACTGCAACGGCACGCGCTTCAAGGACGAGACCCTGATGTACCGGCTGGCAGGCCGAACCATCGCCCGGGTATATCAATCCAATGTGATGCAGGCCTTTGATTTTTTTGACCGCCTGACACTGCCGCGCGGGGATGAAGCCGGCCGGCTGGTGTGCGATGAGGTCCGCAGCCGCCTGACCTATCTCAAAGACGTCGGTCTGGGGTATTTAACCCTTGACCGCCAATCCCGCACCCTGTCCGGCGGCGAGGTCCAGCGGGTGGCCCTGGCCTCGGCCCTGGGATCCTCCCTGGTCAACACCCTGTACGTACTGGATGAGCCCAGCATCGGTTTGCATCCCCGCGACAATCACCGGCTGATTCGCATCTTAAAAGGGCTGCGCAACCTGTCCAATACAGTCGTGGTCGTTGAGCATGATCCTGAAATTATCCGCGAAAGCGATTTTCTGCTCGACCTGGGGCCCCGGGCCGGTGAAAAAGGAGGCGAAGTCATGTATTTTGGTCCCACCGCCAATGTCAACGGCTCGCTGACCGGTCAGTACCTAAAGGGCAAACGCCACATCGGGCTGGGCAACCAACAACGCAGCCCGAAGAAAAACCGCTGGCTTACCATTAAACAAGCAGCCGAAAATAATTTAAAAAACATCGATGTGCGCATTCCCCTGGGGCTGTTTGTCTGTCTGACCGGCGTATCCGGATCGGGAAAATCCACTTTGGCCGAAGAAATTCTTTACAAAGCCGCCAAACGTGCCCTGGGCGATCCCCAGGACCGACCCGGCCGGCACCAGAAAATCACCGGAATCGGCCACATCGATGATGTGGTCCTGGTCGATCAGCGTGCCATCGGCCGCACCCCGCGGGCCAACGCCCTGACCTACACCAAGGCTCTTGACCCCATCCGCAAACTGCTGGCCGCCACTGATGCGGCCCGCGCCAAGCGTTTTGGGCCGGGCTATTTTTCCTTTAACGTCGATGGCGGACGCTGTGAAACCTGCAAAGGCGACGGTTTCGAGAAGGTCGAGATGCAGTTTTTATCGGACGTGTTCATCACCTGCCCCGACTGCCGGGGCCGGCGCTTCAAGGAAGCGGTTTTGCAAATCACCTATCGGGGCAGGAACATCAACGATATTCTCAATCTGACGGTCAGCCAGGCCCTGGATTTTTTTGACGATCAACCCAAAATTGTGACCGCCCTGGAACCGCTGGCCGATGTCGGCCTGAGCTACCTGCGCCTGGGCCAGCCCATTAACACCCTGTCCGGCGGTGAAGCCCAGCGCCTGAAGCTCTCGCGTCATTTAACGTCCAACGGCAAAAAGGCCGCCCAGCGCCTGTTTATATTTGATGAGCCCACCACCGGCTTGCATTTTGACGACATTGGCAAACTGCTCACAGCCCTGCAGCGTCTGGTGGATGGCGGCAATACCGTTCTGGTCATCGAACACAATATGGATGTGGTCAAAACCGCCGACTGGGTCATCGACCTGGGGCCCGAGGGCGGGGATGACGGCGGCCGGCTGGTGGCCAGCGGCACACCCCAACAAATCGCCCGCAAACGCGACTCGCACACCGGACGGTTTTTAAAAACCTACCTGGATGGCAAGGGACGGCTAAAACAGCCCAAATCAGGCCGAAAAGCAGGCATTGCCGATCCCATGACTGGATTCGACATTTCGCCGACATCCGAACATATTGCCTTAAAAGGGGCCCGGGAACACAACTTAAAAAACATCAACCTGACTGTTCCCCAGAACGAGCTGGTGGTGCTCAGCGGGGTATCGGGGTCGGGCAAATCCACCCTGGCTTTTGACATTCTGTTTGCCGAGGGGCAGCGTCGCTACCTGGAAAGCCTGGCGCCCTACGTTCGCCAGTACATGAAGATACTGGAACGTCCGGACGTGGACCTGGTCACCGGTCTGGCGCCGACGGTTGCCATCGAACAGCGCATCAGCCATTCCAGCCGCCGTTCAACGGTGGCGACCCTTACCGAAATCTATCATTTCCTCAGGCTGTTGTTCAGCAAATTGGGCCGCCAGCATTGCCCGGGATGCGAGCGGCAGCTGACAGCACAAAGCCAGGGCGCCATCGTCAAACAGCTGCGCAAACGCTATGCCCGCAGGCCGGCCACCGTGCTGGCCACGCAGGTTTTCGGGCGCAAGGGCTTTCATAAGGATGTGCTGGCCCGGGCGCTGAAAAAGGGATTCAAAAAGGCGCGTATCGATGGCCGCATGACAGCGCTTAAAGAAGGCATGGCCCTGAGCCGCTATCACGAACATACCATCGAACTGGTCGTCGGGAAATTGCCGGCCAAAAACCCGGCAGCGCTGGTGGAGCAGGCGCTTAAAACGGGCAAAGGCAGCCTTACGCTTCTGGACCGCCGCGGTCACGAAGAAATTTTCAGCCTGTCCGGAACCTGCCCGACCTGCGGTATCAGTCTGGAGCCGCTTGACCCAAGACTGTTTTCCTTTAACAGCAAACAGGGCGCCTGCCCCGATTGCGGCGGCCTGGGTGTGACCGACGCCGGGAAGATCGAGGAGGATGCGGAAACCATTGAAACTACTGTATGTGCCGCATGCGACGGCAGCCGCCTCAAACCCCAGGCGCTGGCGGTCAAGGTCGGCAGTCATTCCATCTGGGATCTGGTGCAAAAACCGGCACGGGACACATTCGACGCCATCAAAAAATTAAAGTTCCCCGCCGCACAACGGCCGATTGCCGAGCCGGTGATCAGCGAAATCCAGACCCGACTGTCTTTGCTCAACCAGCTGGGCCTGTCCTATCTGTCCTTGTCACGCAGCGGTGACACGCTCTCTGGCGGAGAAGCCCAACGGGTGCGTCTGGCCGCCCAGCTGGGTTCCAACCTGACCGGGGTTTGCTATATCCTGGATGAGCCCACCATCGGTCTGCATGCCCGCGATAACGGGATCCTGATCGAAGCCCTCAAAACCCTGCGCGATCGGGGCAACAGCATTCTGGTCGTCGAACATGACGAAGAAACCATACGGGCGGCGGATACGATTATCGATCTGGGACCCGGCGCCGGTCAGGACGGAGGCAAAGTTGTGGCCAACGGCTCTTTGACCCATTTGAAAAAGGTTAAATCTTCGATTACCGGGGCGTTGATCGATGGTCATCCCAGAAAAATTTCTTCGCGGCTCAGGCCTTGCCGCACGGCTAAAAAATTAAAGATCCAGGGAGCAGATACCAACAATTTGAAAAAAATCAGCACGAATTTACCCCTGGGGCGCCTGATATGTATTACCGGCGTCTCCGGGTCGGGTAAATCCTCTTTACTCAAAGAAACGCTGTACAAGGGCCTGCGTAACCGTCTGCAAAAGAAAAGGTATCCGGCCGGAAAGTGCAAAGACATTAAAGGCTGGCAGCACATCCAGCGGGTGTTGGAGGTAGATCACAGCCCCATCGGCCGTACGCCGCGATCGGTGCCGGCATCCTATGTCGGCTTTTTAGGCGATATTCGCAAATTGTTTTCCATGACGCCGGCGGCCAGAGCCAGAGGCTATAAACCCGGGCGCTTTTCCTTTAACGTGGCCGAGGGCCGCTGCGATGCCTGCAAGGGTCAGGGACGGCCTAAAGTGGAAATGAGCTTTTTACCGGATGTCTACGTACCCTGCGACGTCTGTGGTGGCAAGCGCTATAACAAGGAAACGCTGGCCGTCCTTTACAAGGGAAAAAATATGTCCGAAGTTCTGGAAATGACGTTTGCCGAGGCCGTTCGATTCTTTTCGGCCGTACCCTCCATTCGACGCGCCGTGCAGTTTGTGTGTGATGTCGGCCTGGGCTATCTGTGCCTGGGGCAACCCAGCCCGACCCTGTCGGGTGGAGAAGCCCAGCGCATCAAACTGGCCAAGCAGCTGGTGAAACGCACCAACGGGCATACCCTTTATATCCTGGATGAGCCGACCACCGGTTTGCACCTGGCCGACATTCAACGCCTGATCGTCGTACTGCAGGCCCTGGTCGATGACGGCAACACGGTGGCCATTATTGAGCACAACATGCAAATCATAAAGGAAGCCGATTACATCATCGATCTGGGACCCGAAGGCGGCGATGACGGCGGCCGGGTGGTGGCCAGCGGGTCTCCCAAGGATCTGCTTAAACATGCGCGCACGTCTCATACGGCGAGGTGTTTTCAGCAGTATCTTAAAGGTTCAGAGGTTCAGGGTTCATAGGTTCAGAAGTTCAGATATTCAGCGGTTCAACCTTCAGGCCACTGGCGGCTCGCTTCTTGCTGCTGGCTGATAGCAGCATAAAAGATGATAGGTATGATTGATAATCGGGACAGCAATGGCGGGCTCTACGCCCACCTGCATTCGATCCAGAGGCCAGCTGCCAGAAGCCAGGGACCAGTAACCAGAGGTCAGAGGTCAGAAAATAGGATTGTGTGATAAGTTCACTGTTTCAAAATCTGTTTTCTGTCTTCTGTCATCTGACTTCTGATACTTGATATGTCGTTTTGCGGCCTGAATAGTCATTCTGGAGCCCTGACGTGTCGTTTTCCGGCTTAATGTGTCATAGGTTATTAGATTCATAGGTTCAGCGTTTTGCGGTTGAGAGGTTTCAAGTGGTTTTCTGCAATGATCCTTAAGTGTGCTTTTTCCAAGACATCAATATCGTTCCTTTTTCATATTAGACAGGATTAACAGGATTAATCAGGATTATTTTTTATCTTTCTCACTTCCCGGATGGAAGTGAGAAAACTCAATCCGCTTTCAGATGGTAGATTGATATAATCGAAAGGTGAAAACGATGAAAACATTGAGTCTGGCCGTTGTTCAGTTCGCCCCTGAATTCGGGGAAAAACAGAAAAACTTTGCCCGCATGCAACAGCTGGTGGAAGATGTTACGGCCGATATCATTGTCTTTCCCGAGCTGTGCACCAGCGGTTATTTTTTTCTTTCGCGCGCAGAAATCGACCGGGTGGCTGAGCCCGCCGAAGGTCAAAGTGGTGAATTTTTCGGTGATATGGCGCAGAAAAAAAAGGCCATCGTGGTGGCCGGATTTGCCGAACGCCATCAAAAAAGCGTTTACAATTCGTGTTTTGTCGTCGTTCCGGAGGCCAAAAAACCATCTGTCTACCGCAAAACCCATCTTTTTTATAAGGAAAACGATTGTTTCGATCACGGCGACACCGGTTTTTTTGTGGTGTCCGATAAAAAGCGGGATGTCCGCATCGGGCCGATGGTGTGCTACGATTGGCGCTTTCCTGAATCTGCCCGGGTGCTGACCCTGCTGGGGGCTGATGTGATTGTCTGCCCCGCCAATTTAATCACCGAGGCCTGGCAACAGGTGATGCCTGCCCGGGCCATAGAAAACAATGTTTATCTGGCGGTAGCCAATCGAACCGGTGTCGAACGAAGAAATGACGAAGAATTGAAATTCAAAGGCCGATCCGCCATCTATGATTTTAACGGCCGTATATTGGAACAGGCCGGAAGCCATGACGATGCGGTTCTGGTGGCAGGCATCACGCCGGCACGAACACGCGACAAGTCCTTCAATCCAATCAATAATGTTTTCACCGACAGACAACCGCAGCACTATAAACCGCTGACAAGATTGTAATATTGAGTATAGCTTGGTATACTATAATATTAGCTTTAAAACCTCATCTGTTATCCGATGGCTGCGTTACAATCCGCTTCAAAATACTCGCGTACTATCGTGTACGCTCCGCTTTTGAAGCGAATTAAGCCTTGCCCTCGAATATCAGCTAACCTTTTAAAGCCAATTTTAAGCATTAATAATTCCACATACGAAATGCTTTATGGCATTAAAATATACCTAAATGGCTGAGCTGAACAGGTAAAATAATGGCGAAGAAATTTGAAGTGAAGGCGTCCGATTTAAGGCTGATTTGTGATCCGAAGATCTTCAAGTTTAAAAATACATCCGAGGTCAAACCCCTGGATACGGTGATCGGTCAGGAGCGTGCGGTGCAGGCCATTGATTTCGGCCTGAACATGGAGGATCCCGGTTACAATATTTTTGTGACCGGGTTGGCCAGCACCGGCAAATCGACGATTGTCAGAGATCTGGTCAATCAGCATGCTAAACGTTTACCCACCCCCGATGACCTGTGTCTGGTCAACAATTTCAAAGATGAATTTCGCCCCAAAGCCATCGTGGTGCCCCCCGGAATCGCCATTCAATTCAGCAAGAAGTTGAAGCGTGCCATCGAGCGCTTAAAAAAGGAACTACCCGAAATATTTGAGGACGATGCCTATTTAAAAAAATTATCCAAGCTAAAAAATACATTTGCGCAACAGCACCATTCGCTGTTTGAGCAACTGGAAGCTTATGCCGCCGAAAAAGACCTGTATATCGAGCAAACTGAGACCGATTTTCAAACCATCCCCATGGTCGACGGTCAGCCGATTACGCCCGAAGAGTTTAGTGCCCTGCCGGCTAAAGCCAGAGCTAAAATCGAAGAAAATCTGTTGCTCGTCCAGGCTGAAATCGAGGCCACTGCAATGGAAATGGACAAAAAAAATCTGACCTTGCATGCCGATGTTGAAAAGCTGATGGATACCTACGCGTTATCGGTGGTTAAAAAACGTCTCCGTCCAATGCGCAGGGAATTTAAAGCCTGCGAGGCCATTGTGGCCCACCTGAAATCCGTTCAGGAGCATATCGTTGAAAATTTCAATTTGTTCATTCCGCCGAACAAAGGCGAGACCCCTCCGCCAGAGCATCAGCCGCGCAATTCTGACGCTGCTTTTCAACAATATGAAGTCAACGTCCTGGTGGATCAGGAATCCACCAAGGGTGCACCGGTTATCTTCGAATCCAACCCGACATTTTATAATGTATTCGGCCGCATCGAAAAACGCGCGTTCATGGGCACCATCAACACGGATTTCACCATGGTGCAGACCGGCTCCATGCTGAGTGCCAACGGCGGCTATTTAATCATGGAAATTGATTCTGTGATGATGAACCCCTATGTCTGGGAAACGCTGAAAAGAACGCTGCGCACCAAGTGCCTGCAAATTGAAGACATCCCGGAGGAAACCGGTTTCGGCACCACTTCCCTTAAGCCGGAACCCATCCCGCTGGATGTGAAAGTCATCCTGCTGGGCAGCTATGATATCTTTGAAATCATTCAGAGCGAAGACCCCCGTTTTAATAAAATATTTAAGGTCCGCGCCGATTTTGACTCGGAAGTCGATCGCACCCCGCGCACCATCCAGCAGTATGCCCGTTTCATCGCCCGGGTTTGCCGGGAGGAAAACCTGCTGCCGTTTACCCCCAGAGGCGTCTCCCTCATGGTGGAGTACGGCGAAAAATATGTTTCCAACAAGTATAAGCTGTCTATTCGATTTGGTCCCATCCTGGGGATTCTCAAAGAGGCCGACTACTGGGCCCGTAAGAGCAACGCCCGCCAGGTGACGGATAAACACGTCATTAAAGCCTTCAACGATCATCGCTTCCGTCACAATCTGTATGAACACAAAATGCATGAATCCTACCTGGACAACACCATCATGATCGATGTGAAGGGAGCCGTGATCGGGCAGGTCAATGCCCTGGCGGTTTACCAGATCGGCGAATTCGCATTTGGCCGACCGGCTCGCATCACAGCCGAAACCTTTATGGGTAAACAGGGCGTTGTAAATATCGAGCGCGAAGCCGAGCTGAGCGGCAGCACCCATGACAAAGGTGTGTTGATCCTCTCGGGATATCTGGGACGGACATTTGCCCAGCAGCACCCGTTGAGTCTGTCGATTAGCATCACCTTCGAGCAAAACTATTACGGGATCGACGGCGACAGCGCCTCATCCACCGAGCTGTACGCCATTATTTCCAGTCTGGCAGATATGCCCATCAAGCAGGGCATTGCGGTGACCGGATCGGTCAACCAGAAAGGAAAAATTCAGGCCATCGGCGATGTCAATCAGAAGGTCGAAGGCTTTTTTGAAGTGTGCAAGGAAAAAGGCATCACCGGTCGGCAGGGCGTCATTATACCGGCGGCCAACGTCCAGAACCTAATGCTCAAAAAAGAAGTGGTCGATGCCGTCAAGAATAAGAAATTCCGTATCTACAGGGTTTCCACGGTTGAAGAAGGCACCGAGATTCTGACCGGCGTTCCGTCCGGCAAACCCAACAAAAAAGGAATGTATCCCAAAGGCACCGTTTACGGTGCGGTGCAAGAAAAGCTCAGGGAATACATCAAGCATTCTGAAAAGCTTAAAAAAGAAACCGAAGACGAAGCAGAATAATCAACCCTATTCCAAAAATATCAACGTTTAGAAATTGCCATATTCATCGGGGAGAGACCTTGGTGATGGTTACTGTATTTCTGTTGGCCACCATTATACTGGTCATCTTTACGATATTGCCGATGTGGCGGGCCGAAGCCTGGTGGGTGCGTTCACTGGATTTTCCGCGATTGCAGCTCTGAATTATCTCGCTGCTTTTGCTTTTGATGCAAACGATAATTCTGGATTAAACGCAGCTGGCAACATGGTGCCTGCTCATCGTCGTCTTGTCTATCATGCCTGGTGGATATTGCCCTACACCCGATTGTTTCCGGTGGAAGTTAAGCCCTCAGCGCCTGCAGACGGCCACCGGTCGCTCCGGATTATGGCGGCCAATGTTCTAACCCCGAATCGTAACGCAAGGGCCCTGATCGAACTCGTGCGTAAAAATCAACCGGACATCATTGTCACACTGGAGTCCGACATAACATCGATACACGCTCTGGTATGCTTGCCATCCGGGCAAAAAATCCGCACACTTTTCTGCATCCGGCACCGCCGAGCCCTACCGAAAACGCTGAATCCTCAGTGCGCGATGCAGAGTTGATCATCGTAGCCAAAAGTGTCGCCGAAACTGATACACCGGTTATCGTGACCGGAGACCTGAACGATGTTGCCTGGTCGGAGACAACGCGATTATTCCGAAAAATTAGTGGCTTGCTGGACCCCCGAGTCGGGCGCGGCATGTTCAATACCTTTCATGCCGACTATTGGTTCATGCGATGGCCGCTGGATCATCTGTTTCATAGCAACCATTTCACGTTGTCCCGCATCTGCCGGCTGCCAGGTTTCGGCTCAGACCATTTTGCACTTTTTACGGAGCTGGTGCTGGAAGTCGGTCGTGACGTTTAGCAAAGGGGTCTCGAAGCCAACGAAGATGATTTGGCATGGGCAAAAGACAAGGCTGACGATCAGGGAGCCGGCAAAAAAGATGTTCCCGAACCGGGAACAGATTAAATAGCGATAGACACGAAATAAAATCGCAACTCTCTCTTGTAAATTGGTCGTCATGCGCTTGTGCAAGATATGCTTCTTCTTTCGCTGGACAATCGGTTTTTGGATGATTATGCATTTCTTTTATTTGTAAATTAATAATACACATCCATAATTCTCATTGCAAAACGGGAGAAAAAGATGGGTTTGGACTAATCATTTGGAACACGGGGGCGATCGGTTTGTCGGTGGCATTTAAACGATATGAAATCGAAAAAAACTATCTGAACTAAGCCGTTCCGGCGAGGGGGCCCTTGAGGATCTTAAAACCGGCATTGACCTTGCCTGGGAAGCGATGAACAAAGCCATCAAATCGGCAACGACAAGATTCAGATAAACTCTCTAAAAAAGAAAAAACCGTGCGTGTATTAAACTTTGCTGTTCGGCCAACACTTTTGTTGAAATACTTTGGCCAGTTATGTATCGCATCGGCCTGCCTCACCGTGGTGCCATTTAGCGTATCACTGCTGTTTGACGATGCCCACGTCAGCTTGCGCTATTTCGTTGTCCTAATCTGCCTATCTTTGATGGGCTTTGGCCTAATGCGCCTGAGAGCCCCAAAACGGATGCAAACCAATGAGGCTATGGTGCTGACGGCGCTTATTTTTTTGTTTTCACCGTTCGTGTTGGCCTGGCCGGTGATGGCTTCAGGTTTCGGATTTCTGGATGCGTTATTTGAGACCGTTTCGGCCGTAACGACAACGGGTCTCAGTACGGCTGTTAGCCTGAACGATAAACCGGCTACTTTCCTGTTCGCGAGAGCCTGGATGCAGTGGGTCGGTGGTCTTGGTATTGTCGTTCTCTCCATTGCCGCAATGATCCAGCCCGGTTTGGCGGCCAAGCGGCTTGACATCGGCGAGGATTATGAAAATGACCTGATCGGAAGCACGCGTGCCTATGCAAGGCGCATTTTCGCAATATACGCTATTTTGACCATTGCTGGGGTTTTGCTATTAATCGGGTCGGGAGGCAAATGGTTTGAATCGGTACTCTATTCCCTCGCTGCCGTGTCAACCGGTGGATTTAGCCCCAGCGATGCAAGTCTGCAAGGAATCGAAAACCATTATTTTCAAGCTGCAGTTATTTTTATTTCTGTGGCCGGGGGCATCTCCCTGATTTTATATCACCACGCTTATCGATACGGTTTGAAAGTTGCTTTACGAGATCGCCAGTTTCAGGGGTTTCTCGCGGCTGGAATGCTGACAACATTGCTGCTGACATGGTTTCTCTGGTACCAGGATGGCTTTGACGGGTCGGCCGCTTTGCGCCATGGAGCGCTCAATGCCCTGTCCGCACAATCAACCGCCGGTTTCGCTTCGTTGAACATTGCAACGATTGGCGATGGGTCAAAACTTACCCTTATCTTTGCCATGGCGGTGGGAGGTAGTATCGGTTCAACCGCGGGGGGTATAAAAATTTTCCGACTGCTGATCGTTTTTCGTCTGCTGTACTTGGTTATCCAAAGAGCAGGCGCGCCGAACAACGCTGTTTTAGAAGCCCGACTGAGTGGACGTAAAATTGCGACGGCTGAAATTCAGGCGGCATTATGTCTCATTTTTGGTTTTGTTCTTATTATTGCACTTTCCTGGCTGCCGTTTATCGCTTTGGGTCATGCACCGCTGGATTCGCTGTTTGAGGTCGTTTCGGCGCTCGGTACAGCCGGGATTTCGGCGGGTGTCACTTCAGCCGAACTGCATCCGTTGCTAAAGGGGGTTCTATGCGCTGATATGCTGATGGGCCGCTTGGAAATCGTTGTATGGATGGTTTTTCTATACCCGGGAACATGGATCGGCAAAAGAAGGGAGGCATAAAATGAGGATTGTTTTTTCTGGCGCCAGTCCAACCGCCATAATGGCAACCAAACATTTGATCAAACAGGGCCATGATATTGTCATCATCGAACTCGATAAAGAAAAAATCGATAAATTATCCGATGCGCTGGATTGCAGCTTTCTACACGGTGATGCGGGCAAGCCGGCAATACTCAGCCAGGTGGATCCCAAGAGCTGTGATTTTTTGTTTTGTCTCACGGATAACGATCAGGCCAACATCATCACCTCTCTTTTAGGACGATCAATGGGATTCCAAAGAATCATCACCAGCGTCGAGGATGAAGATTTAGGGTCTTTATGCGAAGAACTCGGACTTGAAGATACCATCATACCGGCTCGCACAATAAGTCTTCACCTTAATAATATTGTCGAGGGTCTTGACAATATAGAGCTATCAACATTGTTACGAGGAAGTGCGCGTTTTTTTTCGTTTGCGGCAGCAAAAAGTGAGAAAGGCCAGATTCGTAAACTGGATTTGCCCGAGGGGGCAAGAGCGATTTACTTTTATCGTGATGAAAAATTTTATTTTGTGGATGAAGATACCAAAGTCGACGAGGGCGATGAGATTGTTATTTTAACGCAGAGCAAACATCTTGCAGAACTAAATGAGCGTTGGAATCCCAAAGAAGTTGAAAATGAAGATTGATAGGAGACTGTTAATATGAACGTTACCGATGTCGTTGTCGTTGGTTCAGGAACGAGCGGGCAAACCGCCGCATTTTACTTGAAGGAAAAAGGTGTGAACGTTACGGTCGTGGAAAAGACTGATCGTCCCGGTGGAACCTGTGCGCTTGCCGGATGTCAGCCTAAAAAGTGGTTTTATGAAGCCGCCGAAGCAGTTGCCAAAACCCGGCACCTGGAAGGCAAGGGAATTGTCGCTGCCCCTCAAGGCAACTGGACCCAGGTGCTCAAACAAAAACAGCAATTCACTTCGAGCATCCCGGAGGGGACGATTCAAAACTTTAAAAAAGCCGGGATTGATTTCATGGCTGGAGCCGCCACATTTATCGATGATAAAACGCTGTTGGTAGACGGGAAACGAATTCAGGCCAAATTTTTCATACTGGCCACCGGTGCCGAACCCATTTCATTACCCATAGAGGGAAAAGAGCATGTCATTACCAGTAATGCTTTCCTTGACATGGATGCGCTGCCACCGTCCATCTGTTTTATCGGAGGCGGATTTATCTCGTTTGAATTTGCCCATTTTGCGGCTAGACTGGGTTCAACCAACCCGCGTTTGGTTATTTTAGAGGTTGTGGACAGGCCTTTGGGGCCGTTTGACGCTGAAATGGTCGAGTTATTGGTCGAGGCATCTAAGGACGAAGGCATAGACGTTAGGAGCGGCGTCGAGATTGAGGCTATCGAAAAGCACACTAAAGGATTTTTGATTCGCACGGCCCAAGGCGCCAAATTAGAAACCGATCTGGTGGTCAATGGAGCGGGACGGGTACCTGATATAGACATTCTGGGATTAAATGCCGCAGGCATTGAGCATTCCAAGCGTGGCATCATTGTCGATCAGTCCCTGCGGACTTCCAACCCGCATGTTTTTGCTGTCGGCGATTGTGCCGCTACAATACAACTTGCAAGGGTCGCTGATAAAGAAGCTCAAGTGGCGACTGAAAATATTTTAGCGGAACTCGACTTGGGCCAGAAATCAACCATGGATTACAGTGCTGTGCCGGCGATTCTGTTTACATATCCGCAGCTGGCAATGGTCGGGCGAACTGAAGATTCCTTGAAGCAAAACGGGCAAAGCTATCAAAAAAGCTTTGCTAAGAATCTTGGTTGGCCGACATATAAGCGAGTAGGGCTTAAGCATGCCGCATATAAGATTTTAACTGATGCAAGTAACCATATTCTTGGCGCTCACATCCTGTCCGACGCCGCTTCCGGCATGATCAATACCGTCAAGCAGGCAATGTTGAATGAGACCACGGTGGACGAATTATATCAGCAAACGATCGTAAGCCCTTATCCTACCAGAGAAAGCGATTTGAGCTACATGCTAAAACCACTGCTGGTTAACAAAATCCCCTGAAACGAGGGGCGAACAAAGAAAGCAGTCGTCATAGAACCCATCAAAACGAATACCTAATCTAAATGAAATTGTTCTATTATTTTACCTTTTTCAATGAAGTTAGCGATCTCGTCGAAAACATTTTTGTAAACCAGCATTGCTGATTTTAATTTATCGACGGTCGGGTCATCAGCGCCCAGCATCTCATCTGCTTTCGACAATAAAATCTCCCCCTCTACGAGGTGGTTCGATATCTCGCTGAACAATTCTTTGCGTTTCTCGTGCTTTTTGCGTTCTCTGGCAATAATCGGCAGAAGCCGGCGAACTGAAAATTCCACCAGAGCATCCCTGGGTGCATCATACTCGCTCGATATCGAATCTAAAAAGGACAATGATCGGCGACTGATGACAAAGGTTTTTGGATACGTTCATGCGGATCCATTTTAACATTTGCCAGTTCACGCGCCATATCCTTAAGCATCTGCGCATCCTCCATTATATGTTCAAAAACTGACTTCTGTTTGATTCCCAGCTGAGCCGATAGCACCGTGATCGCATCAATACAGGCTTCAGAAAGCCGAAATGTGGCACGCACCGACTGACGTCCCCTGAGTCCCATCGTCGATGGAATGGCGACTGAACGTTCTGTATCCGACTGATTTTTATAGTTTTTTTCTGCCATTTTTATAGCATCTTTCGGTCCGCTTAGTCTCTATTACTCTATGTTAATAATCTTTTTTAGTAATGTAATATTTTTTTTATTGCTAATCTTGACAACAATTTTTTAATTATTATCTATAAAGAAAAATAGGAAAAACTCATAAGTAAAACGTACAGCACATCCCAATCAGGGCATTAACTGCTAACCAAGGAGGTAGTAAAATGATTTACCGCAGACTTTTAAATGTTCCCCGTTGGAGATTCGGAAGCCCGTTTGACGAGCTGCATCGCATGCGACAACAATTAGAGCAAATCGTTGAACATGCGGCAGACCCACATCAGGGCACAACTGCCGGCGTATTTCCGCTGATTAACTTAACCGAAGACAAAGACAATTATTTTGTTCGTGCTGAATTGCCCGGCGTGAAGGCAGATGACCTTGATATTCAGGTGACTGCAAATAATCTGGCCATCTCAGGTGAAAGAAAGATTGCCACAGAGGAGGAAGGCGCCCGTTACCATCGAAAGGAGCGCGAAGAAGGCAGCTTTTCAAGGATGATTGGACTTCCCGGTGACATCGATGCGGACAGGGTCAATGCAAAAATGGAAAATGGCGTCTTAACGGTTGCGGTGCCAAAAGCAGAGGCGGCCAAGCCCAAACAAATTACCGTATCTTCATAAATGAAATTGTTAAAATAGGAGGAATCTAACCATGGCTGATTCACAAAACAAAGAGCTTAAAGTTCGCGAAAAACAAGAGGTGTCCAGTCCTGCCGAGCAAACCACGCCGGGATTGGTCTTTACACCTGCTGTCGATATATTTGAGACCGAAAAGGAAATTACCCTGCTTGCCGATATGCCTGGTGTCAAAGCAGATGATTTGACCATCGACCTTCGAGACAATACCCTGACCCTGGCAGCGGATATTGAGCCGATCGATGACACTGGTGAAGAAAACATTTTGGTAGAGTACGAAACCGGCAGGTATTATCGGCAGTTTACGCTCGGTGAGCTGATTAATCAGGAAAACATTGATGCAATGTTCAACGATGGCGTCCTTCGCTTATCACTTCCAAAGATTGAAAAGGCAACTCCGAAAAAGATTACTGTTACGACGGGTTGAAGGGACTGAGGAGCCGGATATCCGGTGCAGCGAACTTTTGCGAGATTCCGGCTCCGTTTAAACCACTAAAATATTTCAATTAATAAATATCATCACATTCGCCTTTTGTTTGGTTGGTGCCGGGAGGGGCTGATAAGATAGGAGGTGACATAGTGTAAACACAATCCACAAACCACCTCCAAAACCATTGCCCATTCGTTATCATCCTATCAAACGACATCTGGCGAAAAACATCTTAAATGACACGAGTGAAGCCAAAGATTTCGATATTTCCATGGACGGCCGAGTTTTGACCATTCAAGGTGAAAAAAAGCAAGAACAAAAGGGAAAAAGAAGAAAGCTATTATCGCGTCGAAAGATCTTATGGATATTTTAGGCGGGCGATTGAATTGCCGGCAGAAGTGGACTCGAAAAAAGTGGATGCCAGCTATAAAAAAGGGATTTTGAAAATGAAAATTCGCAAGGCTAAAGCTTTTAAAAACAAAAACGACAAAAGTAACCACGGGTTGAAACGATATCTGCAAACCTGCTTTTCTGGTGAGATATGGAGGACAAAAATGTTGAGAGAGTGTTGCCCTGAATGTGGCCATCTGTTATCAAAAAACAGAAGCATCTGTCCTTTTTGCGGCTGGGATGAAGATGAGGATCCGTACGGTAATGCCTGCAAAATAGAACATGACTTGTCATATCTGGATTCGAGCGCAGGTCGCCAAAATCATCTGCACGCATATCAAGATCTATATACGCGTTTAATGCTTTACAACCCGTGTTGATACATCAAAGCGTGAACGGAGCAATCTTTAGATTTAAGGAGCGCTGTCATGGCAAAAAGCTATTTTGCGATTTTAGGAATATCGCCGGCTGCAAGCGTCGGTGAAATTAGAAGTGCCTATCGTCGCCTCGTCAAAGAATTTCACCCGGATCGCTATGAAGGCAGCAGCGAAAAATTCCAGGATATTCAGGAAGCCTACTCGGTGCTTGGAAACAGCAGCAGACGACGTCAATATGAACAGAATATCCGTAAAGTATCACTTAAAACCCCGCTGAGGCCCACTCCTTATTCTGAACCGGAGCCATTGATTCCAGATGAAGGGCCCGTCGATATAGGAGACGTATCGCCAGTGCGCTCATTTCAGTCATTCACCCCTTCATTTGACGAAATTTTTGATTGGTTGTGGCGTAATTTCAGCGATCTCTCTCAGCCAAAATCCGGCCGCGTGAAAAACCTGACGCTGGAAGTAACACTTACACCGGAGCAAGCGCAGCGCGGCGGAAATGCACAAATCATGATCCCCGCCAGGGCTGAATGTCCGACATGTCGGGGTCACGGCGGAGTCGGTTATTATGAATGCACACGATGTGTCGGTGAGGGTGTCATTTCAGGAGAGATCCCCGTTTCGGTTTCATTTCCTCCGGGTCTCATAAAGGATCATGCCGTCATGATTCCCCTGGCAAGATTCGGAATCCCCAATACCCATGTGACCGTATTGTTCAGGCCAACAGCTCATGACTGAGCTTTAAACGGCGAACACAGCATCAAATCACCAAAAGCCAATTGTGTTTGGATCACCTTTGTTGTTATGCAGCAGCTGATAGGTCATTAATGGCTTTAATTTATACCGCTTGAACTCAGCCCAGACCCAGGTTTCGTCCCATGCCGTTTAGGTGCCCCACATCATTCCATCTTTCGATGACCCAGCGGGTTGTTCCGTAAAAGATGCCATGCGTGACCATACTCAGGCTGGTATTGTTGGTCGTAAAGCAGCGTGGACGATCCAGCGGCAGACCTGCAACATAACGAAAAATGCTATCCAGAACCCCGCCGTGAATAACGAGCGCAATGTTGGTGCCGGCTCTCTGGTTCAGTAAATCGTGGATAAGTGAGACATTCCGCTCATAATGCTGTCGATGACTTTCACCCATAGGGATCACATACTTTGGATCATTCTCATCTAACTTTTTTAAGATTTCATAATGTTTGGCCTTGATCTCAGGAACGGTCAACCCCTCAAGAACGCCATAATTTCTCTCCCGGATGCGACGATCGGTTTCGACCGTATGGCCCGTGATACGGGCAATGATGGCCGCCGTCTTTTGAGCGCGTCCCAGATCGCTGCTGATCAGGGAATTGAATTCAAATGCTTTCAGCCGAAGACCCAGGGCCGTGGCTTGATCGCGACCGATGTCAGTGAGCGGGCTGTCTTCATGACCCTGGTAACGTTGTTCCGCATTCCATCGGGTTTCGCCGTGACGAATCGCCAGCAAAGTCGTTTTACGATGTGTTTTCATACCTATTTTCCCTGTTTGATTATTGAGCCGATATCCCGTACGGTGTCATTAATATTGTTCATCTTTGATGAGTTGTCATCTGAGCATGGACAAAATCACAGAACATGATAAGAGAACAAAGTTGTCTGGAAGGCTATTTAGGGTAATGAACTCATTTGAGTTTGACGATGATGGGTTGAATCCAAAGTGAAAGCAGAACCCAGTCGACGACGGAGGCGCGGATTTGAAAGAATACAGCAACAGCAGAATTAAACGGGTTTACACGATCCTGAGCGGGGATGACGAATTCGACCGGGCCTGCAAAATTATCCCGGATTCATTATGCACAAGCTTGCCGCTCAATTATGTTCTAAACGTTGTGAACGGGGCCGCATCCAAACTGGCGGAACAGGTGGCCAGCGCCAAAGTCGTCTTACCCTGGCTTTTGAGCACGATGGGTGCTCCGGCGTATATTGTTGGTTTTTTGTTGCCGCTGCGTCAAGCCGGCACGCTCCTCCCCCAATTAGTAGTATCCGGGCAGATGCGGCGCTTTGAAGTCAGAAAATGGTTCTGGGTCCTGTCAGCCATCGTACAGGCCCTGATGCTGATGGGCATGATTGCTGCCGCCTTGACATTGCCGCCGCTGGCCGCAGGAGTGCTGGTTGCTGTATTTTTGCTCATTTTCAGCCTGGCCAGAGGCGTCGGCTCGTTATCCTTCCAGGATGTCACCGGCAAAACCATCCCCAAGGGCAGACGGGGGCGCATGCTGGCCGCCCGCAGCATGCTCGGTGGCCTGTTGACCATTGCCGTCGGTTTCGGATTAAAGGCCGTAAAAAGCGGGGATGGCGGGACCACTGCTGCACTCGTGCTTTTGTTCGGCGGTGCATTGCTATGGAGCATTGCGGCCCTGGCGTTTGCAGCGATTCGCGAAGACCCGGGGGCCACGGAAGGCGGCCGCAATGCGCTCAAAGAGGCTGCGGCAGGCTTGACTCTGTTAACGGGAAATCCCTGGTACCGGCGATACCTGGTGGCACGCACCGCACTGCTTTCGGTTGAAATCGCCGCTCCGTTTTACGTGCTCTATTTCAGGGAAATGCTGACGATCAAGGCGGGGGCTTTGGGCTTGATCGTCATAGCGGCTGGGGCAGCCGCCGCTTTGAGCAGTCCCGTCTGGGGGCGCTTTGCGGATCTATCCAGTCGCAAGGTGCTGGTTCTCGCAGGAATTATGGGTGCATTCACCGGTGTTGCCGCCCTTTTACTCGGCATTCTGCCTGCTTTTTTCCAGAATCCTTATGTGTATGGCGTTATATTCGTTCTGTTAGGATTTGCGGAAGCCGGGGTGTTGCTTGGGCGCAAGACATTTCTGATCGACCAGGTCGACCCGAAACAGCGTACCACCTACGTGGCATTCGCTAATACCGCCATGGGCGTTGTTACCTTGCTGTTCGGTTTTGCAGGAATTCTGGCCCAGGTTTACGGCATCCGGGTGCTGATTGTAATCCTCATTTTGTTTGGGCTTGCAGGCGCCGTTGTCAGCTTTTTCCTGCCGGAAACATCAAGCGAAGTGGATGCCTGAGCAAATTGTCAACATCTGCCTATAAAGCCTCTCTGGTTTTGATAAAACATTTTAATCAAAAGGGCACAAATTATTCCATATCCGCGATGAGCGCTTCGGCGGCACGCCTTCCCGAGACCAGGGCCCACTGTGTGGACGGCGCGCTGTGATATTCGCCGCAAACGTAAATTCCGCGCCCAATTTTACCGGCGGAAACTGTGGGATTATGTATTGGCGGCACCTGATCGCAAAACGCATGCCGGATGCGATACATTTTGATCAGGCGCCAGCGATGAACCGCTGATCCGAACCAGCCGGTCAGCTGTCTTCTGACCTGGTCTTTTAGGTCGGCATCCTGTATATCTTGATTCTCGAGCACCACCACCGATATCAGCGCCTGTCCCGGCGGCGCGTAGGTCGGTGCCACCTGACTGGGTACGCTCAGGCTGTGGACCGGGCCGCCGCCATCCGCGTTGAGCACCAGAAAAGGCTCTTTAATCGGCGGGCGGTTGGCGCTAAAATACACGCAGGTCGCCGGTCTGGAGGCAATCTTTTCGCCGGTTCCCAGCAGGCGGGCGGCTTCAGGGCCGTCGGTGGCCACCACCAGCGCCCGGGCCTTCCGCACTTCGCCGGATTCGAGACGGATCCGGCCCTCGCTCACAGATGCCACCCGCAGACCGAATTGGATCGCTTCTGCCGGAATTTGCGCAGCCAGCTGGCGAGGGATGGCCGCCATTCCCTCAGCCGGCAGGGTGGCATCGCCCCGCACAAACATGCGAAAAACAAACTGAAAAAAATTGCTGGACACGCGGATGTTCGGATCCAGACAGACCCCGCTGAAAAACGGTGTAAAAAACCGCAGGATCATGGTTTCGGAAAAGCCGGTGCTTCGCAGAAAGTCGCCGGTCAGCATATCCGGCTGCTGAAAAAGATCGGCCAGCGAGCCGCGACCGACCCGGCGGCTGAGTTGCACCAGTTTCAAACGATCGGAAAAGGTGCCAATCGGTGCCCGCAGGGTTTCTTTTAAATACTGCGGCATGCGCCGGGGGTCGGCCAGGCGATGAAATCGATTGTCTGCCCGAATGATGACACCGGGCGCAAAGCGGTGCAGCTTAAGGGGTTCGTAATCCAGCTGGCGTTGCGCTTCGGGATAGGCATCCTGCAGAACCTGAAAGCCGTGATCCAGCAAAAATCCATCGATTTGATCGGTCTTCACGCGCCCGCCAATGCGGTCCGAAGCCTCCAGTATGTTAATGGGCATCCCGGCCCGGTGGAGTCGCCGGGCACAGCTCAGACCGGCAATTCCCGCTCCGACGATGATAACAATGTTATTATTGATCTTCATTCTAATTAATTGAGTGGGAGTTTTTCTTAGATTGACCGCGGAATGAAATATCAGCGACTTCATCGTGCAAACTCATGGTTAAAGGAGTGTAGCAAAAGAACAGAATTCAAATATAAAATAATAGGTTAGACGTAGAATTAAATTTGTATCCTTCCGTAGCTTTGGGGTTATCGCTGTTCTTTTGCAACGCTCCCTAAACCATTCAAACAGTGCACGATTTCGCTGCTGATAATTCATTCCACTATTATTGATAGTTAAAAAAAACTATCCGGCAATTCTATTACTTACTTCGCGACAGAGATATTGCAAAGACCCCATGGATAATTATGTTAACGAATGGTTAAAAATCAACGTGAAGGTGATCAGGCCATGCCGAAACTGAACCTGCTCGAATTGACAGACGCCGGCCTCTACTGCCGGCCCGGTGATTTTTATATCGACCCCTGGCAGGCAGTCGGCCGCGCGGTCATCACCCATGCGCATGCCGACCATGCCCGTTCAGGTTGTGCCCGGTATCTGGCATCAACCGACAGTGAATCAATTTTACGATTGCGACTGGGCGACGATATGCGGCAGCAGTCGGTGGCCTATGGCGAAACGGTGGCGCTCAACGGTGTCTCCATATCATTGCATCCGGCCGGACATGTTCTGGGATCCGCCCAAATCAAAATCGAGAGACAGGGTGAGGTGTGGGTGGTCTCCGGTGATTATAAAATCGAGGCAGATAGCACCTGCAGACCATTTGAGCAGCTCAAATGCCATACATTTGTGACCGAGTCGACCTTTGGCCTGCCGGTCTTCAAGTGGCGGCCGCAGGCTGATATTTTCGCCGATATCAACAGCTGGTGGCGGTCCAATCAGGCCCAGAAAAAAACCAGCATTTTATTTGCCTATTCATTGGGCAAGGCCCAGCGGGTCATTGCCGGCCTGGATGCCGCCCTCGGACAGATTTTTACCCACGGCGCGGTTGAAAATGTCAATCAATGCTATCGACGGGCCGGCATCCGACTGCCGGCCACCCGCCACGTGGCCGGCGTGACGGATAAAAACGCTTTTAGGGGAGCGATGGTGGTGGCACCGCCCTCAGCCGATACGCCGGCATATACGAAACGATTTGCCAATGCCGGCAAGGCCTTCACGTCCGGCTGGATGCAAATCCGGGGAATGCGCCGGCGGCGCAGCGTCGATCGCGGGTTTGTGCTCTCGGATCATGCCGATTGGAACGGCCTGATCAACACCATCATAGCCAGCGAGGCCGAGACTGTCTGGGTCACGCACGGCTACTCAGCCGAAGTGGTTCAGTACCTGCGGGAGCAGGGCCTGAATGCCCGTCAGGTCGAAACACAGTTCAGCAGCGGGATCGATCGCGCCGAGGCATAGGCCATGCAGGCTTATGAATACTTGAGGGGTCGGCCCGCTTTTCCGATTGACCCGCTCCGTGAATAATCACTCGCGAAATCCGCGCAAACTCGCGGCATAAGGGCTCGGTGCAAAAGAACGGCAAAGGGATATTATAAATATAATCTAGATAAAAATTGCGCTATTCCGTGACTACCGGCACTTCGCCGGCTCCTGTTCTTTTACAACCATCCCTAATGCACTCAGACAGTGCGCGATATTCGCGAGCGATCATCCATTCCGCTCCTTGAAAAATTTTGATTGAAAAACGCGATTACCCTTCAATAATGGAAACAGTATGCTTAATGAAATTATTTGCGCAACTATACACGGCCCTGGATGAAACCACCCGGACTAATGTGAAGGTGCAAGCCCTGGTAAACTATTTTCAGCAGGCGCCCCCGGAGGATGCCGTCTGGGCCATTCATTTTCTGATTGGCCGCAAACCGCGGCAGGTGGTCCCGACGCGCAAGCTCAAACGCTGGGCCGCACAATTGGCCGGCATCTCCGACTGGCTGTTTGATGCCTCCTATGACGTGGTGGGCGATCTGGCGGAAACCATCACCCTGGTGTTGCCCCTGAGCACCCGGCTGCAAAACCGGCCCTTGCACGTCTGGATCGAGGACATCCTGTTACCTCTGCGGGGAGAAGACGAGACGGTTCAGCAGCAGGCCATTACGGATGCCTGGCAGCAGCTGGACAACCCGCAGCGATTTGTATGCAACAAACTGATCACCGGAGCGTTTCGGGTGGGCGTTTCCCAGCGTTTGGTCACCCGGGCGCTATCTCAGATGAGCGGAATCGATGCCGCTGTGATTGCCCACCGTTTGATGGGCGAATGGACGCCCGACGCCGAAACCTACCACCAGATTCTGTCGACCGATACGCGCGACAGCGATATCAGCCGACCCTATCCGTTTTATCTGGCCTACCCGCTCGATCAGGAAATCGCCGACCTGGGTGCCATCGAAGACTGGCAGGCGGAGTGGAAATGGGACGGCATTCGCGCCCAGGTCATCAAACGAGAGGGTCAGGTTTTTATCTGGTCCCGGGGGGAGGAATTGATCACCGCTAAATTTCCGGAAATCGTTCAGTCTGCTGAAAAACTGCCCGATGGAACCGTGCTGGATGGCGAAATTCTGGCCTGGCGAAACGAGCGGCCCTTGAACTTTTCAGAGCTTCAGCGCCGCATCGGCCGCAAAAACATCGGCCCCAAACTGCTCAAAGAGGTGCCGGTCATCCTGATGGCCTATGATATCTTGGAAGTCGACGGTCATGATGTTCGCGAGCGCGCCCTCACGCAGCGTTTTGAGGCCCTGACCCACATTCTGACCGCTTTGCCGCGGGAGCGCATCCTTTTAATATCGCCGGTCACGGCCGGCAATTGGCAGCAACTGGCCCAAGCCAGGGCGCAGGCCCGCAGCCGGGGCGTCGAAGGGCTGATGCTCAAGCGGTTGTATTCTACCTACCGCGTGGGTCGCCGACGCGGTGACTGGTGGAAGTGGAAGGTGGATCCGCTGATGATCGATGCCGTCCTGCTTTACGCCCAGCGCGGCCACGGGAGGCGATCCGGGCTCTATACCGATTACACTTTTGCGGTCTGGGATGCGGACAAACTGGTGCCGTTTGCCAAAGCCTATTCAGGGTTGACCGACGCGGAAATCCG
The DNA here is from genome assembly GCA_024639185.1 of Deltaproteobacteria bacterium. Taxonomy (GTDB): domain Bacteria; phylum Desulfobacterota; class Desulfobacteria; order Desulfobacterales; family JAHEIW01; genus JAHEIW01. The sequence goes on from JAHEIW010000012.1 coordinate 42,910, forward strand.
GCAGGTGGACCGCTTCGTTCGCACCCACACCCTGGAGCGCTTCGGGCCGGTGCGCTCGGTTGAGCCTGAGCTGGTGTTTGAAATCGCCTTTGAAGATATTCGCCGGTCATCCCGACACAAATCCGGCATCGCTGTGCGATTTCCGCGCATATCGCGCTGGCGAACCGACAAAAAAATTCAGGATGCCGATTCGCTGCAAACCTTAACATCTTTGCTGACCGCTGCGTAGCGTTCGAGAACCAATGACTGAACCACAGCAAACAGTTCCAAAGCGGTACCGCCCGGCACTTGATCGGGTGACGCGCTGGTTTCATCTTAAAAAATGGCAGCCGTTCGATTTCCAGATACGGACCTGGAAAGCTTATCTGCAGGACCATAGCGGCTTGATCCATGCGCCCACCGGTATCGGAAAAACCTACGCTGCATTTATGGGCCCATTGATTGAGGAATTGACCCAGCGGCGCAACAGCCGTACAGGCAAAGGGCGATCTGACCGCACACGGCAAAAGATGACGCCGTTAAAGATTCTGTGGCTGACCCCGCTGCGCGCATTGGCGGCCGATATTCTCGGAGCGTTGCGCGAACCGCTGACGCATCTTGAGTGCGCCTGGACGGTGCAAACACGCACCGGTGATACGCCGGCCTCGGTGCGGGCCCGCCAGCAAAAGCAGTTGCCCACGGTATTGATCACCACCCCGGAAAGCCTGTCCCTTTTGCTTTCATATGCCGGCGCTCAAAAAAGATTCAGTGCATTGGATGTCATTATCGTCGATGAATGGCATGAGCTGATGGGCAGCAAGCGCGGGGTTATGGCCCAACTGGCCATGGCCCGCCTGCACAGCTGGCGCCCACACCTGAAAATCTGGGGGCTATCGGCAACATTGGGCAACACCGATACCGCCATGCAGGTATTGCTGGGTGCCCGGGCGGCGTCCGGGCGCAAGATACAGGGGCTGATGCCCAAGGAAATCGCCATTGAAAGTGTGGTGCCCGAGCACATCGAGCGTTTTCCATGGGCCGGGCACCTGGGGCTCAAGCTGTTGCCGCAGGTCATCCAGACGATCGCAGACGCCGGCAGCACCCTGGTGTTTACCAATACGCGCTCACAAACCGAAATCTGGTACCAGGCCATACTGGAAGCCCGGCCCGGTTGGGCGGGTCGCATGGCCCTGCATCATGGCTCGCTGGACAAAAAAAAGCGCCGGTTTGTCGAAAGCCAGCTGCAGCACGCTCAACTCAAATGTGTCGTTTGCACCTCGAGTCTGGATCTGGGCGTCGATTTTTTACCGGTCGACCGCGTGATTCAGATCGGCAGCCCCAAAGGCGTTGCCCGCTTGATGCAGCGAGCCGGCCGCAGCGGGCATCAGCCGGGTGAACGCAGTCGCATCACTTGCGTGCCGACCAACGCGCTGGAGCTGGTTGAAATTGCCGCGGCCAGGCAGGCCATCGCCGAAGGCTGTATCGAGCAGCGTCACCCGGTGATCAATCCACTGGATGTTTTATCCCAGCATTTGATCACCATTGCTTCCGGCGACGGATTTTCGGCCAATGACATTTACCGCGAAGTCAAAACGACCCATGCATTCAGTCATTTAGCCCACGCTGAATTCAAGCGCGTGCTGGACTTTGTGACCCGTGGCGGGCCGACATTAAAAGCCTATCCCGAATATGCCCGCCTGATCCGCAAAAACGGCAGCTATCAGGTGCGCACCAAAGAAATTCTTAAAAGGCATCGCATGAACATCGGCACCATCACCAGTGATGCCGCCATGGCCGTTAAGTATCGCAATGGACGGCGGCTGGGAACCATCGAAGAAAGCTTTGTTTCCCGGCTGAAAAAAGGAGACCATTTCATTTTTGCCGGCCACAAGCTGGAATTTGTCAGGATCAAGGACATGACGCTGCTGGTTAAAAAAGCGGGCCCGCATAAGGGACCGGTCCCCCATTGGATGGGGGGCCGCATGCCGCTGTCAAGCCAGCTGGCCTATGCGGTGCGTCTGCAAATGAAACGCGCCGGTCAACAGTGTTTTGACAGCAGCGAACTGGCCGCCGTCAAACCACTGCTGAAACTGCAGGCCCGGTGGTCGCTGCTTCCGGATGAAGACACACTGTTGATTGAGCGAATCAAGTCCCGTGATGGTTTTCATCTTTTCGTTTATCCCTTTGAAGGCCATCTGACACACGAGGGGCTGGCGGCGCTGCTGGCCTATCGCCTGACAAAACTCAAGCCGCTGACAATTTCCATGGCTGTCAATGACTACGGCTTTGAAATTCTATCAGATACAAGGATACCGCTACAGCGATCGAACGCAAAAAAACTGTTGGCCACCGACAACCTGCTGGAAGACATTTTACAAAGTGTCAATGTATCGGAGATGGCCCGGCGGCAGTTTCGCGAAATTGCCAGAATTGCCGGATTGGTCTTTCAGGGATATCCCGGCAGACCAAAGAAAAACAGTCAAATTCAGGCATCCAGCAGCCTGATTTTCAATGTTTTCAACCGCTATGACCCGGACAATTTTTTGGTGGCGCAGGCCAAGCGCGAAGTCCTGGAGAACCAGCTGGAGCATCAGCGCTTGATGGGCGCCCTGAACAAGATGTCTACAAGCCGAATCAGCATCGTCGATGCCCGGTATCCCACGCCGCTGGCATTTCCCATCATGGTCAATCGCTTGCGGGCCAGGGTCAGCTCGGAAAAATTGACCGATCGGGTTCGCAAAATGCAATTGCGGCTTGAATCGGCGGCAGATCGCGTGTCATAAGCAGCGCGAAAACCGTTATGACCGTCGTGTGAATGAATGGGGTGTGTAAATGCATCGTATATTTTAAGATTGTGAAATGAAATCGACCTGGCTAACCATACAACAGAACCATTTCCTGCTGACAGCGCAACGCGCCGTATTCTGGAAGGAACATCAAATACTGCTGATTGCCGATCCGCATTTCGGCAAAGCGGCCAGCTTTCGGTCGCACGGCATCGCCATCCCGCGCGGTACCACCCGATATGACCTGGACCGCCTGGCGGATTTGATGCGTTTGCACCGGCCCCGGCAGCTGGTCATCCTGGGCGATCTGATCCATTCGGCCGGCAGCAAGAGCCGCCACGTGTTGCGCGAATTCCAGCAATGGCGCAAGGAATTTTCAGATCCTATCATCCGATTAATTCAGGGCAATCATGACCGCGATTCCGGCGACCCGCCTCTGGAATTAAAAATCGACCACGTTCAAAGGGAATACCGCGTCGGGCCCATCGTATTTGCGCATCAACCCGGTCAACATGCCAACGGCTATACCATCGCCGGGCATGTTCACCCGGCTGTCGACTTAAGGGGTAAAGGCCGGCGCCGCGAACGCTTTGCCTGTTTTTATTTTACACCGGATTATGCTATCCTGCCGGCATTTGGCAGTTTCACCGGACTTCACCGCATACGCCCGTCTGACGGAGATCGCGTCTATATTGTGGCAGAAGACCAGATCATGCCGGCACCGACCCGCGCGCCGGCGCATTCAAAATAGGATATCAAACCATGATCAAAAAACAGCTCACCGCTGAATCCCTCAAGCAGCGGTTACAGGCTAACGCTAAAGACCGCCTGCATAATTTTTTGCTGGCCGACGGTGCCGTGCGAGGTGCGGTTCTGCATGGCACCCATATGGTCAATGAAATGCGTGCCAACCATGAACTGGGGATCCTGGAAACACTGGTGCTGGGAAGGGCCTATCTGGGTATCGCTTTAATGTCCGCTAATGTAAAGGGTATCGAGAGTGTCAGCTTAAAAATCGAATGCTCGGGACCGATCAAGGGCCTGACGGTGGAGGCAAACACATTTGGCGAGGTGCGCGGGTTCCTTAAAAACGTGCCGATTCCCATTGACAAACCCATGGAAGATTTTGATCTCTCCCCTTTTTTTGGTGCCGGCTTTCTTTCCGTTATACGCAATATGGCGGATGCCAAGCAGCCGTTTACCAGTAAAATCGTCCTGCAATACGGCAACATCGCCCAGGACCTGGCCAACTATTACCTGACATCCGAACAAATTCCGACCGCATTTAACCTGAGCATTAAATACGATAAAGAAGGGGAAGTGACCGGGGCCGGGGGGCTATTTTTGCAGGCCATGCCCGGGGCTGATGAAAGCCTGGCCGCGGAGCTGGAAGATTTGGTGGTGCGGTTTCCGTCTTTAGGTGAGGCTTTTGCCGACGGGCAGGAACCGGAAGCATTGGTAAAAGCGGCGTTTAAAAGGTACACCCCTGAACTTTTGGCCGATAAGCGCATCGAGTTTATGTGTCATTGCAGCCCCGAACGCTTACGCAGCATATTAAAGATGCTGCCGAAGGATCAGTTGCAGGATATTCGCGATAACGGCCCTTTTCCACTGGAGATGCGCTGTCATTTTTGCAATACGCGCTATCATTTTTCAAAAGAAAAGCTTCAGCAAATCTACGCCCAACGCCTACAATCTTCATAGAAAAAAGCTGGAACTTAGGTGACCTTTGAGCGATGACAATTTTTAGGACACAGATTTTCGCAGATAAACGCAGATTTGATTTATTTTTTTTTAATCTGTGATCATCTGTGTGTATCTGTGTCCTTATGTTAATCTTTTCAGTTTTAGAGCTTCCGTGTATTTCTATTGTGTTTTCGCCCCTTGTCCCGCTTGCTGTTTTCTAAGCTGCGTAACCATCTGATCGATGGAAATGCCGTTGGGTGCCACGGCAATCGGATTGACCGCCAGCAACCCCTCCCAGGCCTTGATGGCACCATTGGCATCATTGAGATCATGCAGCAAAACAATGCCTTTGTTCATGCGGGAGACCTCGTGTTTGGGGTCCGCAGCAATGGCCTGATCAAAGGCTTTGACGGCTTCTTCCGGTTTGCCGCTGCGCCGGTACATCACCCCCATGTCGGTCCAGACGTTGGGGTTATTAGGATTCAGCTCCAGCGATTTGCGGTAAGCGTTGATGGCGGCATCAAATTGATCTGAATCAAAATAAACGTTTCCCAGTTCCGTCCAGGCTTTGGCATTTCCGGGCTCTGCCTCGGCCTGGCGTTTGAGGGCTGCAATCCGATCGGAGCCCACCTGTGAAGGTGTCCCCATCTGAGCCGGCGCGGATGCAGCCGGCGAAGGCGAATCAGACTTAAAAACCGCGAAGACAACCCCGCCGAAAAATCCCACCGCCAGGCACAGGAGCGATACCATTAAAAAGGTTTCTTTGCGCACATACTGTCCCTGACCCGTTTTTTTTTGTTTTGCCATATTTCCCCCAAAGACTGTCAGTTTTGAATAAATATAACCATTAAAGTGTGGCGGTAAACGCTTAACGGTTTATGGCCACGCCAGACAGGAATTCAACCAGATCGCCACATCATCTGTCACCAGACAGCGCTTGAGTTTTGCACAAATCAACCGGTCGGTGGAAAACGCCATTCCCTCAGGCAGGTCATCGATCGGAAAAAATCGAACTTCGGCGGCATTGGAAATTCATTTCGAACCCCTTCCGATCCGGTGTTCCTGATCTATGAGCGGGGTGGTGGTCGCCAAATCAAAAAAAGCCCGGAGAATCTTCCGGGCTTCGATTTTGTCTGATTGAATATATAATTTATATAAATTGCACATATTTTTAAGTTGCACGCAGGAGGTTCAATGGGTACGGGAAGTCAACTCAAGCGTTGCTCCGTTTTCAAAGCGTGCCACCTATATGAATTTTGACATATTCGGCAGAATACTTAAATTGTTGGGAAACATTTGCCGGGCAATGATGTAAGCAGCTCAATTTTTCAAAGCATCCACGCCGGCACCATCTGCAGAAAGTCAGTAAATGCACACAAAACCATCAAGTCCAGAATCAAACACATTAGCAGCATACTGGGCTCCGCAACCCGGGGCACTTAAGACGATCATTGCATCAAGTGTTATGCTGGTGATCACTTTCGTATTGGGTATTTCTATGGCGCAAGCCTCTGAAATCAATGCACAGCATCGGCTCCAGGTTGAGCTGTTTCCCGATAAGCAGCAACTGCTGGTGCACGATCAGATAACGTTCGAGAACAATCCTGAACGCAGATTGACGTTTAAGCTTACACCTCGAGCCATACAACTCGAAGTGATGCAAAACGGCAAGCCACTAAAATTCGACTTTACAGACGGTCTGCTGCAGATGGATTTGCCGTCCGGCAACCAAGGTCCGAAAATCCAGATCAGTATCGGATATTCGGCTGTTTTTGACGATCCCGCTCCTGTTCGTCCGGTAAATGCCGACAATCCCGGTTATGGGGTCAGCGCTACGATTTCCGAACGCGGCAGTTTTTTGCTGGCCGGCTCCGGCTGGTATCCCCAGTGGGGCGATGGTCATTCATCATATAAATTAAGGGTCATCGCCCCCAGAGGTATGCTGGCAGTGACGGCCGGACAATTGGACGGGCATCAAACGCAGAACGGTAAATCCGTGTCTACCTGGCTGATCAAGGATCCCATCAGGGGCCTTAGTCTATCGGTCGGACCCTATATCATACGCCAAAAAAAGATGGGCACCATCACCGCTGCGACCTATTTTTTTGCGGAAACCGATCACCTGGCCGGCGCCTATCTGGAGGCAACCGCCAGATATCTGATGTTGTATCAGGAGCTATTCGGCCCCTATCCATTTGAAAAGTTTGCCGTGGTCGAAAATTTCTTTCCAACCGGATACGGCTTTCCCTCCTACACCCTGATCGGCGGCAGCGTATTGCGTCTACCGTTTATCATCCATACCAGTCTGGGGCATGAAATCGCCCACTGCTGGTGGGGCAACGGTGTGCTGGTTGATTACGAGACCGGCAACTGGAGCGAAGCGTTGACGACCTATGTAGCCGATTATCTGTATAAAGAAATGAAATCCGATACGGATGCGCGTACATACCGCCAGCAAATTTTGCGCAACTATGCCACCCTGGTCAAACCGGATCAGGATTTTGCGCTGCACCGGTTTCAGAGCCGCTATGACCCAACCACCAAAACCATCGGCTATGACAAAGGGGCTATGGTATTCCACATGCTTCGCAGGCAATTGGGTGAAGACGCATTCTGGGGAGCCCTCAAGGATCTTTACCGCGAGCGTCTGTTCAAAACAACGTCCTGGAGCGACATGCAAACGGTATTTGAGTCCCGTGCTAAACGATCGCTGGCGGACTTTTTTGATCAGTGGATATTCCGCAAAGGCGCGCCCCGGTTCAAACTGGATGCGGTAGGATCCCGTCAGAACGGCGCCACCTGGACTGTAGAGGGGCGTATCGTTCAACAAGATCCTGAATTTAGCTTTGAGCTGAATCTGGCGCTGCAAAACCATGATAAAACCATTTCGCAGACCATCCGGGTGGCGGACAAAGAAACCCGCTTTCAGATGGTCAGCCCTTCCATGCCACTCAAGCTCCAGGCGGATCCGGATGCCGATATTTTTCGGCAGCTTTTTCCTGACGAAATTCCCCCGGCCATAAATTCGTTAAAAAGCTCGCGCTCACTGCTGGTTTTGCTGGCAGATCATCTTGAGCCGGATATTAAAAGTGCCACCCAAATGTTGTTGCGCTCTCTGGGCATCAAACAATATAAGATTGCTCAAGAAAGCAGCCTCGACCCAAGTGACTTGCGTGAAAGAGACATATTGCTGGTCGGTTACCCCAACCGAAAAGAATTACTGGTCAAATTGCCCGGTCAGGTTGACATCAAGGCAACATCATTTACGTTAAACCAGGTTACCTATGACCGCTCGGCGGACATATTTTTCGGGGTATTTCCCCACCCGTACCGCAAAGACCGGGTGACGGCAATGTTTCTGCCTTTATCGGCGTCGCATGCTGAAGAGGTTGCCCGCAAGGTGACCCATTACGGCAAGTACAGCTATTTAGCGTTTCAGGGAGGGACAAACCGCGATAAGGGCTTTTGGTTGACCGAACAATCGCCGCTTGAATACCGCTGGCGCCGCGACGGCAGCGCTACATCACAAACCTTCATACGGCATCGCGCTGTGAGCGTCTTTTAGCGACGTCGGCCGCGGTGCTCGATAAAATTCTTAAAGCCAGATAATGAGGGCAATGCATATGTTGAAACAGATTAGCATCGCTTTAGTGACCGCATTTTTTATCAGTGTAAGTTGCGGGACCGGGGCCGGTGGTGAAAATTATCGATTGTTGGATCTTAATCAACAGACGGAATTGAAGCTCCCGCAGGTGGTTTCCGATTTGAAAAAGAGCCGGATTGTTCTGGTTGGCGAGCAGCACAGTAATGTCGCCCATCACCGGGCACAACTGGCCATCATCCGGGCGCTCAAAGAAGCAGGGGTTGAGGTCGCCATCGGCCTGGAGATGTTTCGCCACGAAAGCCAGGCAGACCTGGATCGCTGGGTATCCGGTAAAATCGACACACAGCGCTTTGAAAAAATTTATTATGATAACTGGAATTTTCCCTGGCAGGCGTATGGTATGATCTTCGAGTACGCCCGTGACCACAAAATCCCGATGATCGGGCTGAATGTGCCGCGGGAAATCACGCGTAAAGTATCCCGTAATGGCTTTCAATCATTGACGCAGCAGCAGAAGGGCCAACTGGCCGAGGTCAGCTGTGTGGTGGATCAGCAATATATGAACTACATCCGCCAGGCCTTCGGCGGCCACGGCCACGGTCAGCTGAATTTCATCTATTTCTGCGAAGCCCAAATGGTATGGGACACAGCCTTGGCCGTTTATTCTCTTAACTACCTGGAAAAAAATCCGAATGCCGTTGTCGTGGTTTTAGCCGGTGTGGGCCATGCCCAGAAAGGTGCTGTGCCGCGGCAAATCCAAATGCGCTCAAAAGTACCCTTTTCAGTCATTTTGCCTGAAGTAGTCGGGAGCATCGACAGCGAAACCATCAGCACAAATGAAGCGGATTACCTGATGCTGGATCTGGATTAAAGCACGGTTTGCCCTTCGACTTCGCTCAGGGTGGTGAGTCCTTCGATTTCGCTCTGGACCGTAAGCCTGTCGAACGGCTGGTCGAACCACGCGTTGCGGGTTTCGAGTTGCGAGTTGTGCGTTCAATGATTCAAAACACGTAACACGCAACCCGGAACGCGTAACTGTTGAATGTCGGTAGAAATATTTATTACGCTTGTGGTTCTAACTCAGGAATAGTGCCGTGGAGACGACATGAACTACTGCAGCAATTGCGGAAAGCCGGTAAAATTGGGGACACCTCCCGGTGACGATCGCCCGCGCCATTTATGCACAGCGTGTGGCACCATCCATTACGAGAACCCGAAAGTGGTGGTCGGATGCATACCGGAAATGGATGACAACATTTTGCTGTGCCGGCGGGCCATCGAGCCGATGTCTGGCAAATGGACGTTGCCGGCCGGCTACCTGGAAAACGGTGAAACCGTTGCGCAGGGTGCGCAGCGCGAAACGCTGGAAGAGGCTGGAGCCCGCATTGAAATAATCGCCCCTTATGCGCTGTTTAACATCAGCTATGTCAGCCAGATTTATGTGATGTTTCGCGCACGGATGCTCGACGATCATTTTGAGGCCGGCTACGAGAGCAGTGATGTGCGGTTTTTTTCGGAAAATGATATCCCCTGGGATGAAATTGCTTTCACTGTGATAAAAGCCACACTGCGGCAATATTATAAGGACAAACCCACCGGTTCGTTTCCCTTTCACATGGGAGATATTTTGCCGAAATCAAGAGAAAATGCAGGCGAGTATTGACGGGTGAGGTGTAAATTCTATAATATAAAACCCTGCGGGCTTGCCGATCTTACCGCATCTACTGTGTTAGATGCCGTTCCGCATAGTACATTATAGCGGGACGACATCTGCCGTGTAGCTGCGGCAACCTCGACAACCGCTCAATTTAGAGTTTAATAGGAACATCAGCAGGGGGCAAATGGAACCAGAACAAAATAGAAGAAGCCAGATACCCAGGGCAATGCTGTATGCGCTGGTGTTCGCATTGCCGCTTTTTATGATTTCCGGCTGCGGTGACAAAAAAGAACCTGCCACAGAGCAGAACGCACAGGGATCATCTGAAAGCTTTACATTTTTCGAATTGGGCAAAAACTCGCGCTTTACCGATAGCGTCCGCAAAGATTTGAACCGACAACTGGGTAATGACGCCATCGCAAAACGAAGTCTGCTCGATTTAGAAATTAATTATTACGGCTTTTTGCAAGATTATTTTCCGGCCTTACAGGCATTAAACACCCAATTGAATCCACCCACCCGGGCCCGCGTCGACCACAACATCTTAAAACTCATGTATCGCTACGCCCGTAAAAAAAATCTACCGTTTGATTATGTCGAACTGATCTTTTCAAACTACACCCAGCTTCCCTTGCTGTTTAAAATCAACTTTAAAGAAGATGAGACCAACGTCGTTCAAACCCTCAAGACCAAATACGGCGAACCCCGGCTGATTGACTGGAAAAATAAAAATGGTCAATCCATGTACTGGCAGAAAAACAATGACGTTCTTGTTGTTTCTCTCGTCCCGGACCAATTTGGCAATCCGGAATATCAAATCCGAATATTTTTCGTCAATAACATCCAGGCACTACTGGAAAAAGAAAAGACTGAAAAAGAAAAACAGGAGCTCCGGCGGGAGAAGTCTGTCAAAAGGGCCTTCTAAACTATCTCTATAGCTGCATCTTGCATAAAAATGGTTAGGTGCAAAAAGCAGGCAATACCTGAATTTGGCATTTTCGGATTTGATCCCTATCAGCGTATCTCATAGGTCTGTTTTACGTTGAGCATTCCTAAAGCCAATGAATAATCAATCGGATCAAAATAACGCCCAATTGCCGGCGCCATTGCATTCGTCGCAGTCTGCTGTGCCGCAGGGCTCTGAGATCCAGAGCACACCCGGCGTTTTACCCCCCAGCGATTCAATCCAGCTTGACGAGAAAATAGCCATTGCCCGTGATGAGGGCTTTCATCCCCTGGCCATCGAGCTGGCCATCGGTTCCCATGAAACATCGACAGCAGTTAAATTTCTTCAATTGGGTCTTATTATCATTGCCGCCGTTCTGGTGGCTTTTCTTTTTCCATTCGACCGATTTTTCAAGCCTCAGGCTCAGGAGCTCGGGACGATGACAATCGGTGACCCTGTCAGCGAGAAGATATCTGAAACCGATCCGCCGTGGCAAAAAGTCTTGCTGGAAATGGATCAGCTGTATTTTCATGAAGGTAAACTCACCGAGGCCATTCAGGTGGCCGAGAGAAACCTGCCCCGGGTACCCAAAAAGGATTGGGAAAGCTGGCACAAGGTTCACTACCGTTATTGGGAATTGCTGGCCGACGCCGGAAAGTCCCAGTCCCTGAAGGCTGCCACTCATTCCTATCTGGAAAATCGACCGGAAGATCCTTTTGCCAATTATTATGCAGCCCATGCCTTTCTGGCGGCTGTTGAGCCCATGCGATCGTTTACCAGTGATATGCGACAGAATTTTCGGCTTGAAGCCGAAACCCTCGTCGAACAAATTGAGCGTTCCGGAAAGGCCCTCAGGGCCCGTCAAAAAGCAGAAAGCACAGCGGGACAAAGAGGTTTATTACAGAATCTTTATCAAAAGCTGCGTCTTCAACAGGCCCGGTTGCTCGTATTGATCTGGCGACTGGGTGGTTATCGAGAAGACAAACACCCTGATGTGGTGTACCGGGATAAAGCGTTGGATATCCTGGAGCAAAATGAACTTATCAACCTCAAAGAAGCCAAAATCCTCAAAATAGCCATCTATAACCATATCCTGGATCGCTGGCACTGGTTTGAGGGCCAGCAGGTTATCCAGGGAATGAAGCAAAGACGCAAAACATTGGACGCTGAGCTTAAAAAATTGCAGCGGGAACTAAAAAACACAAAAGCACTATGACAGAATCCATAAAACCTTCAGAAAAAGCCGGCCCGGCACCGGCTGCAGAAGGCATGCCTAAATCAGGCGTGGCCGGCATTTATGATCCCAAATGGATATTGGTGGCGCTGTGTTACATTGCCGCCATTGCGTTGATGGGGCAGGACCCCTGGTATGGCGATCGACAGTTTACCTACAACCAGGGGATCTTTGTGGGCATTCTGGCATTTCTGATCGTGGCCGGCTTTTGCTGGGAAAGCTATCTGCTGGGTCGCCCCAGCGGCATCAATCTTATTCTCCAATTCCTTTTGATCATACCATTGACATTGCTGATCGGACGCATTGCCGGGCTTCCGCCGGCTCCGGAGGCTTCCTATGGCTTCTTAGGCCAGCTAAGGGATTATGTATCCCATATCAAAGACGAAATTGGTTTCGGCAGTGTTATGCCGCTCTGGGTCCTGGATGTCTTTCGCAATCCCGGAATTTTGCTGCTCATTTTATTCACGGCCGTAGCGTTTACCCAGCAAAAAAGCAGCCGGAGATTCGCGCTGATTGTGGTGGCGTTTTTGATTCCATCGATGCAGACTCTGTCACATGACCCACGACCCTCGATTTTATTCGGCATCGGTTGCCTTGCAATGATGGTTGGAATTGTGCTTCAATACAGCCGATACGCAACCATCGTCGGTCAGAAAAACATCCTCCAGCGCCTGCATGCCGTCGCTGACCGCTCCGAATTGACTTGCAGTTTGCGCATATCCAAACGGGCTGCCGAAGAAGGATTTGTTAATGAAGATGGCGTATTGGCCGTGGTCCAACGCCAATACGGCACATTCGACCTGTCGACTATCAGAGAAATTGCCCAGACGATATCCCACCGTCTGGTCAGAGAACACCGTGTCCTTCAAATGCAGGGTGATGAACGCGGTTTCTTTCTGATACCGCACAGCGATTTATTTAAAACTGATTCGATTTTAGATGAAATTGCAGTATGGATTCGTAAAATTTTGATTACCGGCCTTGTCATTCTCTGGTTGATCTCGCCGATCGATCTGTTGCCGGACAGTATTCCGATTCTGGGGGCTCTGGATGATGCCTTGATATCGCTGGTGGGAGCCGGGCAGTGGTTGGGCACGTTCAAACGGAGGCGGCCTGTTATTCCGTATAATGCTTAAATCCCAAATTACAAAAAACAAATATCAAATGGTTCGACACGCTCACCACCCTGAGCAAAGTCGAAGGGCAAATCACAATGACCAAATTTCAAAATTCCAAACAATAATTTGACTTTTCAATGTGTCTCTATAAGTAGAACCTATCTCAAAAATTGTAGATCACACTCCCCGCTTGGCAGCGGGATTTCACATCTAATCTTAGCAAAATATGGTGTTCAACAAAGCAAGGCGCAAACGGCTCGGCTGAGCTCGTCGCAGGCCGATTCAAAAGTGGAGCATACACGGTAGTATTCGAGCATTTTGAGTCGGTTTGATGCACACCTTAGTGTACATAAAAATAGATGTGTAATCCATTTATCCGGGACAACACAGCCATTGAGCGTTAGATGCATTTTTGAGATGGGTTCCAGTAGTTTTATCGTTTGGGTCATTGGAAAATTGAGATTTGAGATTTATTTGTGATTTGATGATTGAAAATTGTGATTTGAACAAAACAGGTACAAACGCATTTGAGTGTATGGGTAAAATCATGTCGGATATAAAAATTCAGGGCTATTACCCGGGAGTGGTCGGTAAAATCACCGCGCTTCATGCCGTCTACTACCATGAACACTGGGGATTTGATGTATCTTTCGAAACCCAGGTGGGCAGGGAGTTTTCCATTTTTGTCAGTGAATTTGATACAGACCGCGACGGCCTGTGGGCAGCCACAGCCGATGGTAAATTCGCCGGTGCGGTTGCCATCGACGGCAAACAGGCCATGACGCAAGGGGCCCGGCTGCGCTGGTTTATCGTCGATCCCGAATTTCAGGGTGCCGGACTGGGCAACCGTTTGATGGCGCGGGCAGTACAATTTTGCAAAGACCAAAAATATCCTAAAATTTTTTTGTGGACCTTCAAAGGCCTCGACCCGGCCCGCCGGCTTTACGAGCGCCATGATTTTCGATTGTGTGAAACCCACGAAGTCGATCAGTGGGGCCAAACGATAACGGAACAAAAATTTGAATTGATTTTCTGATACAACCTCACCTATAGTTCTCATAATTAGGGAAGGAGACGGGATATGCAAAAGACTGATGTCCATATCGGCCAATGGATTGAAGCCGGATTCAACTTATACAAAAATAATTTTACAACGCTGGTCCTGGCAGCGCTGATCGCCCTGGTATTGAGCACGGTCAGCATCGGCATCCTGGCCGGCCCGATGATCGCCGGTTTGATTATTATGACGCTGCAGCTTCTACGCAAGGAAGTGCCCAAACCGGAAGCAGGAAGGGTTTTTAGCGGATTTAGCTTTTTTTTAGATTCGTTTCTTTTTACGGTCATCTGGGGAATCGCCATCATGATTGGATCCCTGGTGCTGGGGTGGTTTCCCATCATCGGGCAATTACTTTCCCTGTTCTTCATTTATGTGGCCCAGGCCTTCTTGATGTTCGGACTTTATTTGATTGTCGACCGCCGGATGGGTTTCTGGCCCGCTTCTCAGGAAAGCATCCAAACGGTCAAAACCAATTTCTGGCCTTTTTTCGGCCTGGCAGCAATCGCCAGCATTGTCGGCAGCATCGGCGCACTTGCTTTTGGCATTGGTATCGTTCTGACGTTTCCCATTCAGATTTGTATTTTGGCGGTTGCTTATCAGGAAGTGTTTGGCAATGCCAGACCTTCATCTACGCCGGACGCTACTTCTGAAGAATCATTTTAACACTCCGTTTACATTCGTTCCAAACCAGCTGGATTTTCGCCCGGTTTTCATAAAATGGCCGCTAAGCGCCGTCTTGAATTTTGCTAAATCGTGTATAGATTAGCGTTAACTTCACAATTTTGTTAGCCGCTCACCACAGGAGGACTTTATTATGAAAGAGAAGCGCAATATACATTTAAAGGTCCAGGAGATGTGTGATTGCTATGCCACCGAGGACCCATTGAAGGAAATGTCCGAGATCAAAGGAGGCGACGATCAAGGTGAAGCCGCAGAAAAATGGCTGGCCCTGGCCGCGCTGCATGGCGTTAACAATAATGCTAAAGAGATCTCCATCAGACGCTCAAAGGATGGGAAAATCAAGGTGACTGCCCAATACCGTGAAACCGAACTGCCATCGCCGGGCGCTGAAATTGGTGAGAAGGTGATGAACGCAGTGCGCGAAATCACTCATATCGAAGGCGAAAAGGGCAAATCGCCTCTGGCATTGGGTATCCGCGATGACAGCATCGAGCTCAAGATCAAAATGAAATCCAAAGATAAGGGTGATCGGGTGACCCTGACCTTCCCGGGATAATGGATGAAAAGCACTTTTTTGCTCAAAGTGGACGCGGCCATCAATCTTATTTTGGGTGTCTTGCTGATGGCCTTTCCGGAGGGACTGGTAAAGGCTCTGGGGATACCGATGGAAGTTCCCGCTTTTTATGCGACGATTCTGGGAGGGGTGCTTTTCGGTATTGGACTGGCCCTGCTAATTGAATGCTATGTTAAATCCAGCCGGTTTAGCGGGTTAGGTCTGGGGGGCGCCATCGCCATAAATCTTTGCGGCGGAGGCGTACTGGCAATCTGGCTTATTGGCGATACGCTAAGCCTGCCTTTGCATGGACAAATACTGCTCTGGTGTCTGGTTTTACTTCTGATCGGACTGAGTCTTCTGGAAGGTATCGCGCACCTGCGAAACGAAACCACCGATGAATAAACCGTCATGGCTCACAACAAAAAAGAGCAAGCCTTAATCGACCGGGTTATTGAGCGCCATGGGGGAATGAACCTCTGGTCTGAGGTTATGACGATAAGCATGCATGCCAAAACCGGCGGAGTGGCGTTGCCGTTGCGCTTCAAATTCGGCGCCTTGAAAGATTATCAGGCCCAAATCCGCGTTCATGAGCCGTTCGTCCGCATAACACCTCACCCCAAAACCGGCATGCAGGGCATATTTTCAGGGGATGCCGTTCGCATTGAGACAGAAAACGGAGAGCCTGTTCAGGAACGTCATCAAGCCCGCAGCGTATTCAGCGATCTGCGTCACAAAATCTGGTGGGACCATCTGGATGCCCTTCATTTTGCCGGCTATGCCCTGTGGAACTACTTAACAACCCCCTTTCTGCTGTGCCGGCCGGAGATCCAACTAAAAGAGTTGCCAGCCTGGCAGGAAAACAATGAATCCTGGCAACGACTGCAGGCCACCTTCCCACCCGATTTATTGACCCACTCACCGGTACAAACATTCTATTTCGACGCCGAGGGGTTACTCAGGCGCCACGATTATACCGCCCTGGTTTTCGGAAATTTTGCCAAGGCAGCGCACTACAGCTGGAATCACAAGGAAGTGAACGGTATACCTTTTCCCACCCGCCGGCGGGTATTTCCACGTAAAAAAGACGGGTCGCCGCTGCGTCTGGTCACCCTGGTAAGCATCGATATTGAAGCGATTGAAGTTGAAATGAAATCGAATACTGATTTCTTACCACAGAGTACACAGAGATCACAGAGAAACCAATCATTATCTTGAAAAGACGACTGCCGCCCTGCTATTAGTCGTAATGGGTCCGGTTACCATCGTCTTGAAAGGCACGAAAAAAGTAGCGGTGAATCCTGTTAATCCTGTCAGCAAAAAAAAGATCGCTCAGATAAAACTGATACATAAGGCCTTTGCGGGTGCATTGCTGTGGGTACTGATCTTAGGAGGTTGTGCGGCTGTTCAGCGTGAAAAAGTCCCTGCAGAACCCATTGTCCCGGAGGCAAAATGGCACCTGGAGAGCTACACGGCCTTTGTAAAAGAAAACATGCTCGAAATTGATGCCCATTATTCAACAGCCTATATGCCCTATGAATTTATAGTCGACCTGGATGACGGCAGCACTGTGATTCAGAATTTGATCGATACCGAACCGGTGGGGCGTATCAATGCGATGCTGGGAACAGATGTCATCTCAAGATATCCTTACAAGGTAAGGCGCATTTATCAATACATTCTTAAGCACTACAACTATGTTTTGGATCCCCACAGATGGCAATCGGTGGAAGAGACGATAAAGACTCGCAAAGGCGATTGCAAAAGTTTATCCTTGCTATTGATGTCTCATTTAGCGGATGCCGGCCTGGATGCCTATGCCGGCATCTCCAACGGTCACATGTGGGTGGTGGCTTATGAGAACAACCGCTGGCAGGTGCTGGATCTGGATCAGAACCCTGCCAGAAAAAAAATTTACGGCATTCCGGGCTTTTACGATGATCCGCTGTACAAGATCTATCCGGATCGATCAGAAAAAAGAAAAAGGATAAATTGAGGCGTCATGAGAGTTTTTCTGTGCGGTCGCTACACGAATCATCAGTCCCGCTCGAGCGGGACTGATAATTCGTTCTGCGACCATTACAGGTTAGATAGCAAAAATCCCTGACGCCTCAAATAAAAGAGGAAAGGAAGGCAAAAAAGGAAAATCTCATGGGTAATTTAGCAAACAAAACCATTATCATTACCGGGGCCAGTCGTGGCATCGGGCGGGCTATGGCCGTGCGTTTTGCCCGTGATGGCGCCAACATTGTCATCGCCGCCAAATCGAACCGGCCGCATCCAAAATTAAAAGGCACGATCCATACGGTTGCCGAAGAAGTCGAATCTGCGGGTGGCGCAGCGCTGCCCCACAAGCTCGATGTGCGCAGCGAAGATCAGGTGACGAGCATGATGCAGGCGGCCGTTGATGAATTCGGCGGTATCGATGCCCTGGTCAACAATGCCGGTGCCATCAGTCTGACAACGGTGGAAAAAACACCGATTAAACGCTACGACTTGATGCAAAGCGTCAATTCACGCGCCGTGTTCATATGTGCGCATTCGGCTTTACCGTTTCTGAAGGCATCCGCCAACCCGCATATCTTAAGTTTATCTCCCCCGCCAAACCTGAATATTAAATGGTTTAAAAACCATGCGCCCTACACCCTGTCCAAATACGGCATGACGTTGCTTAGCCTGGGCATGGCCGCGGAATTCGAGCCTTATGGCATAGCCGTCAACTGCCTGTGGCCGCGCACGGCCATCGCTACTGCAGCCATAGAATTTGTGGTGGGCAATCGAGACCTTTTCCAAAACTGCCGCACGCCGCAGATCATGGCCGATGCCGCCTATGAGATCCTGACGACTGAAAAGTGCGCGCTCAACGGGCAATCGCTCATAGACGAACAGCTCCTGCTGGACCGCGGATACACGGATCTGGAACGATATGCGGTAAACCCTGACAATGCTGATAAACTGCTGCCCGATTTCTTTCTGGATTAAATGAAAATTTTGCCATGTAACAAAAAAAACGCGTTTAGTCTATGTGCTTAGAAGAGGAAAAGCAGATATGAACACAGATAACGTAAAAGTCATTCGCTGGTCGGACAAAAGCGCACCTGATGAGGCCTTGTTGCGCAGTATGCTGGCCGATGAAGATTTGCACCCCTATGTATGGTCCAACGGACCCGGTGATGTTTACGGCGCCCACGACCATTCCTATCACAAAGTCATCTATGTGGTTCGCGGGTCAATCACTTTCGGTCTGCCCGATGCCGGGGAAAAGATCACATTGAACAGTGGTGACCGCCTGGAGTTACCGGCCGGCGTCCGGCATGATGCCGTTGTTGGGCCACAGGGAGTGGCCTGCCTGGAAGCGCATCGATAAATCCCTGATAATAAGGAGGTCGTATGAGCAATATCAAAGTGACCCGCAATCCCAGCAAAAAGCAGCTGGATGAGCTGGGTGTCAGTGACTGGCCCATCTGGACCAAAGAATCTTCGGAATTTCCGTGGTCATACGATACGTCTGAAACCTGTTATTTTCTGGAAGGCGACGTTGTCGTCACGCCCGAAGGGCAGGAACCGGTGGAGGTCGGCAAAGGGGACCTGGTGACCTTTCCAACCGGTATGTCCTGCACCTGGAAAATTCGCAAAGATGTTAAAAAGCACTATCGGTTTGGATCTGATTGATTTTAGAATTTGGATCGCGGATTTAATAAATCAGAGACTCTTTTTTTCATTTACGTGCAGGTTTTAAATCCAAAATCCGAAATCTAAAATCCAAATTGCGAGTAACTCCTGTATATATTTACCCAACATCTAAATTTAAAGCCCTATGTCATTAACGTCGCAAAGACCCGGCCTGGTGGACACCCACGCGCATATATGCGACCCCGGTTTTGATGAAGACCGGGATGCGGTTCTGGAGCGGGCCCGTCAGGCAGGTGTAAAAGCGATCATTGCAGTGGGGGAAGATCTTGCGGATGCCCGTAAAAATGTCGCGCTCGCCAGAAAACATCCCATTCTGAAACCAGCCGCCGGGCTCTATCCGACCCACCTTAATTTGGAGCAGGCTCATCAAATGGCAGATTTTATACGCGAAAACAAATCGCGCATGGTTGCCATCGGTGAAGTGGGACTGGATTACTGGGTCGTAAAAGAAGATTCAAAAAAAGCCCTGCAACGGGAGATTCTCAAAATATTCATTGAATTATCAAAGGAGTTAAACCTGCCCTTGAATATTCACTCCCGCTCCGCCGGTCGCCATTCGATTGCGCTGCTATTGGAAAGCAATGCTGCCCGGGTGCAGATGCACGCGTTTGACGGCAAAGCCGCTGCCGCCCTGCCCGCAGTCGAAGCCGGTTATTTTTTTTCAATCCCACCGTCGGTGATCCGTTCCCGTCAGAAACAAAAATTGGTTAAACGACTGCCCCTTTCGTGCCTGTTGATCGAAACCGATAGCCCGGTCCTGGGGCCCGCCCCAAATGAGCGCAATGAACCGGCAAACATCAGGCAATCCGTGAAGGCCATAGCGGAACTAAAAGATGTTTCTGAAGAAGAAGTGATGACGGCCGTATCTGAAAATACCGAGAGGTTATACGGGCCATTAGAAAGTGCCTAAAGTGACTAAAATGAGCTAAAATGCCAAAAATAAAAAAAATGTTTGCGGCTGGAAGCCGCTCCCACAGCAGCATGATACATAAGTGGGAGCGGCTTCCAGCCGCGATAAAATTTGGATGTGGATTATTATGCAAGCACAGCCCGGCACATATGCATTGGTCATGGCCTGCACAGACACGCAGCAAGTTGAAGTCGGCAAACTCGGCCGGCTGCGTTTGCGGCCCGGTTTCTATGTTTACGTCGGCAGCGCATTCGGTCCCGGCGGCCTCAAGGCCCGCATCGCTCATCATACCAGAATCGCTGTTCGCCCCCACTGGCACATTGATTATTTGCGGCCGGCTTTACGTCTAATAGATGTATGGTATTCTTATGATTCTGAAAGACGCGAACATCAGTGGGCAAAAGCACTGTACCACGCTAATGCCGCTGGGATTCCGATGGCCGGTTTCGGTGCTTCAGATTGCAGCTGTCCATCTCATCTTTTCAAATTCAACCGCAAGCCCCCCGATCGGCTGTTTCGCAAAAGGCTAAATGGTGATTTAATGAACTGCCGCCCACGAACCGTCCATTGCGGTGTGGATTCTTCTCCGGTGCTTTCATAAAAAGAAATGAAGGAAACACATGAACAAACCAAACTTGCAATCCTTTCCGGTAACCAAAGAAAGGTGGTCTGATTTTAAAACCCTGTTTGGCGAGCGGGGTGCCTGCGGGGGCTGCTGGTGCATGCTCTGGCGACTGACCCGTAAAGAATTTGAAAACCAAAAAGGTGCCGGCAACCGCCAGGCCATGAAAGACATTATCCAATCCGGTAAAATCCCGGGAATTCTGGGCATCATTGAAGGACAGCCCGTGGCCTGGTGTTCGGTGGCACCGCGTGAGCACTTCCCTTCCCTCGGACGCTCACGCATCCTCAAACCGCTGGATGATCTGCCGGTATGGTCGATCAGCTGCCTGTTTGTAGAAAAGCAACATCGCCGCACGGGGGTCAGCACCCGTATGATCACCGCTGCGGTTG
>JAHEIW010000197.1:0-2382 GCA_024639185.1 Deltaproteobacteria bacterium
CCCGTGCCAGGTTAAAGTCGCAATCGTACAGATAGCCGTCCCAGGAAACCGAAACCTGGCTGCGGCACATCAGTCTTTCAATGGCGCAGGGATTAAAACTGGCCGCCAGTTTTTTAAGGTAGGCGTCATAATTACCCGTTTGAATCAGCCACCGCTTGAAACGGCCCAGCGGCACATTGGCAAAATTAAACAGGTGGTTAAACGCCAACCCCCAGTTTTGCCCCAGAATTTGATGGTAGCGCTTTTCGATTTGATCCTGATTGGGCGGCATAAAAGCCCCGGTGGGATTGGAGACCAGATTCAGTTCCAGACCGGTTCGATCACGTCCGTAGCCCTGGGCATTGAGCGCTTTGAGCATTGCAATGCTTTCGTCAAAAATGCCCTCCCCACGTTGTGCATCCATCTGGGACAGGTTCAGCGATGGAAATGATGCCACGATCACCACCCGATGGGATTTGAGCACACCCATCAGGCGGGTCATGTTTTCCTTCAGCGCCGACAGGTTGGAGCGCAACATGATTCGCGGCGTCCAGGGCGCGATTTGTTGGATTAAATCGGGCAGCAGCGGATTGAGTTCCGGTGCGCCGCCAGTAATGTCGATGGTTTCAAAACGGCAGCGCCGTGCATAGGCGACCACGGCCTTAAGCGTTTGCCGGTCCATATTTTCCTTTTTGCGGCCCGGTCCGGCATTTAAATGACAGTGGCGGCAAACCTGATTGCACAAAAAACCTATATTGATTTGCATGGTCGCCGTCGCCTGGCGAACCAGTGTGAGGTCATGCCGGGCCAAAGTCGACTTAAATGGTGGGATGTCGGGGGTTTTGGCCGGCAAAGATGTCTGCATTTCCGCTATGTTTGCTTGTGGGGGCATCTGATCTCGGTTACATTGATAATTTTTCTGCGACATTGCGCATCTGAACGCCATGAACCAGGGAAGCACCGCCGCGGATCGCGCTGACAACGTGGACGGCTTCGGTCATCTCCGCCAGATTGGATCCTTTTTCCAGGCAGGCCTGGGTGTATGCATCGATGCAATAAGGGCACTGAACCGCGTGAGCAACCGCCAGGGCAATCAGTGCCTTCTCGCGTTCGCTCAATTCTCCAGCGGTAAAAACTGCATTGTAATATTCAAAGAATTTACGGGCCAGATCCGGTGCTTCTTTGCCGATTTCTTCAAATTTAGGAAGATCTTCGGGTTTATAGTAGGTGTCCATTCAACATGTCTCCTCATCTATACTACGAATGTAGCGTTTTGTCGGTTGGGTTTAGATGCCCTTACAAATAATTTGCCTGTTACTGACTGGCTACTGGCTGCTGGTTACTGGCAGCTGGCTTTTTCTGAATATCAGACGAATCGTTTTAGCCAGCGGCCAGATGCCAGAGGCCAGAAGCAAGGCGCTACGCGCCTAATCCATATGCTTGATGATCTCCTGGCCAAACTCGGAGCACTTGACCTGCTTGGCATCCCTGATTTGGCGGGCCAGATCATAGGTTACGGTTTTGGCTTCGATTGCCGCTTGCAGGGCATTGCGAATCAATCGGGATGCCTCATGCCATCCCATGTGAACCAGCATCATGGCGCCCGAGAGGATCAGCGAGCTGGGATTGACTTTGTCCAGACCGGCATATTTGGGAGCAGTGCCATGAGTGGCTTCGAAGACGGCGCAGCGATCGCCGATATTGGCCCCCGGTGCCATCCCCAAACCGCCCACCTGAGCGGCCAGGGCATCTGACAGATAATCACCGTTTAAGTTTGGCGTGGCAATCACGCCGAATTCATTCGGACGCAGCAAAACCTGCTGAAAGAGCATGTCGGCGATGCGATCTTTGATCACCAGTTTGCCCTGTGGTTGCTTGCCCTGATAGTCGTCCCATAGCTGTGTTTCGGTGATTGTCTGGTCTTTGAATTTTTCAGCAGCCACCTCATAGCCCCATTGGGCGAAAGCGCCTTCGGTGAATTTCATGATATTGCCCTTGTGCATTAGCGTCACGCTGTCAATTCCGTTGTCCAGGGCATATGCAATCGCTCTGGCCACCAGCCGCTTGGTATTGGTTGCACTGATGGGTTTGATGCCGATACCCGCATCGGCGGGCAAGGTGGTGCCCATTTGCTCATTTAAAAATTGCCGTACTTTGTCAGCATCCGGACTGCCGGATTGATACTCGATACCGGCATACAGGTCTTCGGTGTTTTCGCGAAAAATAACCATATTAACGCTTTGCGGATCTTTCACGGGACTGGGGACCGATTTGATGTATTTTACCGGGCGCACACAGGCATATAGATCAAGGACCTGGCGGATGGTCACATTCAGGCTGCGGATCCCTTTTCCCACAGGGGTTGTCATGGGGCCCTTAATGGCCACTGCATGCTTTTCAATA
>JAHEIW010000197.1:2482-5528 GCA_024639185.1 Deltaproteobacteria bacterium
AGCGCTGCGATGCTTTCAATACCGGTGATGGTGTAGGTTTCCGAGCCGTCCAGCCCCAGGCTTTGCCAGCTATCGCCCTCTTTAAAGGTGAGCGGCAACACGCCCATACCCACCAGATTGCTGCGGTGGATTCTTTCATAGGATTCGGCGATCACCGCCCGAATGCCCAGCAGCTGGGATCCTTTTGCCGCCCAATCCCGTGAAGAGCCGGTGCCGTATTCTTTGCCGCCCAGAACCAGCTGGGGTTTCTTTTCGTCGATGTATTGCATGGCGGCATCATAAACAAACATTTCCTCGCGCTCCGGGAATTTGAGCGTATAACTACCCTCTTTGGGATCCACCAGCCGGTTTTTAATACGGATATTACCGAAGGTGCCGCGCATCATGACTTCATGGTTGCCCCGGCGGGATCCGTAGGAATTAAAATCAGCCGGTGCGACCTTTTTAGCGATCAAATATTTGCCAGCCGGATAATCCGGCGGGATGCCACCGGCCGGTGAAATATGGTCGGTGGTCAGCGAATCGCCTAAAATCAGCAAAACCCCGGCATTTTTAACATCCGCCGTTTCGTCGATATCCAGAGTAAATTCCTCAAAATAAGGGGGTTTGCGAATATAGGTCGAGTGCTCCTGCCACTCAAAAGTGGTGCCTTCGGCCACCGGAAGCTTTTGCCAGAATTGGTCGCCGTCAAAGATTTTGGCATACTCCTCTTTGAAATGCTGCTGTTTGACGTGCTGCCCAATCAGGTCTTCAATTTCCCGGGCGCTCGGCCAGATATCTTTCAAATATACCGGCTGGCCGTCTGCATCTTTGCCGAGCGGTTCGCTGGTCAGATCAATATCGATTGTGCCGGCGATGGCAAAGGCCACCACCAGCATCGGTGATGCCAGAAAATTACCGCGGATCTGCTGATGAATGCGGGCTTCGAAATTACGGTTGCCCGAAAGCACGGCCGCGACGGTTAAACCCTTGTCTTTAACCGCCTTATCAATTTCAGGTGGCAGCGGCCCGCTGTTGCCGATGCAGGTCGTGCAGCCGAATCCGGCCAGGTAAAAGCCCAGACGTTCCAGATAAGGCAGCAATTGGGCATCCTTTAAATATTCAATAACGACCTTGGAGCCCGGTGCCAGAGAGGTCTTTACATAGGCGGGCACCTGCAGTCCTTTTTCAACCGCCTTTTTGGCCACCAGCCCGGCCCCCAGCATGACAAATGGATTGGAGGTATTGGTACAGGAGGTAATGGCTGCGATGACAATATCACCATCGCAAAGTTTGACAGGTTCACCGTTGACCACGATTTCGCAGGTTTTCTTTTTAGGCGCACAGTCTTCGGGACGGCTGGTTTCCGAGCCGGATTCATCATGGTATTTGGATATATGCTTAACATCGGTGTCACGCTCATAATCACAGCCAAGCTGTGTCGCAAAGCTCTGTTTCAGGTCATTGAGGTTGATACGGTCCTGGGGCCGGGCCGGGCCGGCCACACAGGGCACCACCGTAGACAGATCGAGTTCGACGATTTGAGAGTATTCGGGCTCACGGGCATCCATGTAAAAAAGTCCCTGCTTTCTGGCATAGGCTTCAACGATTTCAGCCTGGTCGATCCGGTTGGTCATTTTGAGGTAATCGATGGTTTTTTCATCGATGGGGAAAAAGCCCAGGGTGGCACCGTATTCCGGAGTCATGTTGGCCAGCGTGGCCCGATCGGTAACCGTCAGGTTTTTCATGCCGGACCCAAAAAATTCCACAAATTTTTCAACCACATTGTGCTGGCGCAGCAATTCGGTAACGGTCAGTACCAGATCGGTTGCCGTCGTGCCGGCGGGTAACTCGCCCACCAGTTTGACGCCAATGACCTGCGGAATGGACATATAGTAGGGTTGCCCTAATGTAACGGCTTCGGCTTCGATGCCACCCACGCCCCAGCCCATAACGCCAATGGCGTTAATCATTGGGGTGTGCGAGTCGGTGCCCACCAGGGTGTCCGGATAGGCCACCGTCACATCGCCGGCCCTTTCGGTCATGACTACCCGTCCCAGATATTCAAGATTTACCTGGTGACAGATGCCCGAATTTGGGGGGACGACGTTGAAATTATCAAAGCTTTTCTGGGCCCACTTGAGCAGGGCATAGCGTTCGGTGTTACGGTCGTATTCTTTGGCGACATTCCGGGTAATGGCATCGGCCGTGCCAAAATAGTCGACCTGAACCGAATGATCGACAACCAGATCCACCGGGACCAGTGGATTTATTTTTTGCGGATCGCCACCCAACTCTTTGACAGCATCGCGCATGGCTGCAAGATCGACCACCGCCGGAACGCCCGTAAAATCCTGCATCAGCACCCTTGCCGGGTGGTACGGAATTTCAACCGGCGTATCGTAGCTTTTTTGCCAGCGCGCGATATTGTTCAGGTCTTCTTCGAGGACCACGTGCCCGTCCAGCTTGCGCAACAGGTTTTCAACCAGAATTTTAATCGAATAGGGCAGGCGTTGCATATCGGCGATGCCGTTTTTCTCCAACAGCGTAATATCAAAAAAGGTGTAGGCTCCCTTTTTTGTATCTAATTTTGTGCGATAATCTGTGTTTTGCATCGGATATTCCTTTTTTTCATAATTTATGGAGTGTTGGCGTAATGATAACTTTGATCTAACGATGGACTCTCGTCTTCGTTTTCCAGTACTCCAGTACTCCGGTACTCCATTACCCCAGGTTTTTGATACCCCATACTCCAGTGAAAAAATTTGCTTTACGTTTTTACCTTAATGGCTTCTATCCTGTATACATACTTTACCCAATCGTCGCCGTAGTAATCTTCGGCCACGATGCGCAGCGGAAAACCGTGTCGTTGTGGCAATTTTTGACCGTTGACCTGATAGGCCAGAAAGACTTTATCCGATCGGACATCGGTGATCGGGAAGCGCTCGACTTTTTCGCGGGTGCCTTGCGGCCCGTATACGGCAATATGAGTGGTGTCGGCTTCCATCTGTGCCAGATCCAATACCGTCATCAGCGAAATTCCCTTCCATTTTCCGTGATTGACAAA
>JAHEIW010000198.1:0-1659 GCA_024639185.1 Deltaproteobacteria bacterium
CCCGTCAGAAGTGGGAACAGGAAAACATTGCACTGGAAAAAGATTTCAAAAAGGAGGAGGTCAGAAACGAAATTGCCAAATTAGGACTCTAAATCTATGGCGTATCGACATATTCCTGTAATGCTCAACGAAGCCATCCAGTATCTGAACTGCCGGCCGGGCAAAACCTACACTGACTGCACTCTGGGTGGATCGGGTCATGCCAGAGCCATATGTGAGCGCATTTTGCCGGATGGATTGCTCATTGGAATCGACCAGGATAAAGACGCCATCGCAAACGCCCATGAAGCCCTGCAATCCTATTCATCGAATATCCACCTCTTCCATGGCAATTTCAAAAATCTGCCCCGGTACTTAGCCCAGATAAATATTGATGCCGTCGATGGAATTTTGCTCGATCTCGGATTGTCGCTGCATCAGCTCGAAAGCAGCGGCCGAGGATTCAGCTTCCAGAAAGATGAACCGCTGGATATGCGGATGGACAAACGCTCCGCAATCCGGGCCGCTGATCTGATAAACGATTCGACAGAGGAGGCGCTGCGAAAGATGATTAAAGACCTGGGCGAAGAGCGCTGGTCCAAACAGATCGCCCGCAGCATTGTTAAACGGCGCCGACAGGAAAAAATACTGACCAGCCGGCAACTGGCTCAAATTGTCAGCGAGGCCATCCCCCGCCGCAAAGCGGAAACACGCATCCATCCAGCCACGCGGGTTTTTATGGCCTTGCGAATCGCGGTCAACAGGGAGCTTGAGGTGCTCGGCCACTTTATGGCCGGCGTGGCCGACTGGCTGAACCCGGCGGGCCGCCTGTGCGTATTGTCTTTTCATTCGCTCGAAGACCGGATCGTCAAGCAACAGATCAAAACGATGGAAAAAGGCTGCATCTGCCCGCCAAAAGTGCCTGTGTGTGCATGTGGCAAAAAGCCGGTGATGCGCTCGTTGACCAAAAAAGTGCTGCGCCCGACTGCAGACGAAGTCGCCCGTAATCCCATGGCGCGCAGCACCCGGCTCAGGGCGGCAGAGAGAATTTAATCCATAGATTAAATTCGTTATTCGTTAATTAGTTGAATCGTTCAATGGTTTTTGAAGCTCAGATCAAACAGCAGTCCGCAGAGAATATAGATTGGATTAGGACGCAGATAAACGCAAATGTTTACGGATTAAATTGGTTAAATAGTTGATGGGTTAAAAAGTTTATGAAGCTCGGAGCAAACAACAATCTGCAGATTATAAAATACAGGAAAAATTGTATATGGCTCAATTTGATAAGATCCTTTACCTGGTTCAGATTGTTTTATGGTTCGCTCTGGTCGTCTTAACCTCAGCGGTTTGAGCGGCTTTCACATGCGGTGAACCCCATGAAGCGCAGAAAAAGCAGAAAAAAAAAGGCACGTAATCCTAAGCTGGTGGCGGTGAGTCTCATTGTTATGGGACTTTTTATCGCTGAACTCCTGTTTTACACCTGGTGCCGGGTGCAGTCCGTACAGAAACGATATGAAATTTCCGATCTGAAGGTCAGGCAAGAGCGGCTGGTCGCACATCAGGATAGCTTGAAAGTTGAACTGGCGCGCCTCAAATCACCCAAACGGATTGCCAAAATTGCCAAACAGCAGCTCGGTTTGATTGCGCCGACCAGCAAACAGCTGATCGTCATCCCCT
>JAHEIW010000198.1:1759-5522 GCA_024639185.1 Deltaproteobacteria bacterium
ATGACGAATAAATACATGCGATTGCGGGTTATTTTGGTGGGGTTGGCTTTCATCGCCCTGTTTGCGGTGATTGGTGCCAAAGCTGTGCATCTGCAGGTGTACCGCAGCCCATGGCTGGCTCAAAAAGCTTCGCGTCAGTATGAAAAATCGCTGAAATCCATCGGCAAGCGTGGCGCTGTATATGATCGCAACTTAAGAGAGATGGCGGTTACCATTGACGTTACGTCAATCGCCGCGCGGCCGGCGCGTATCGAGCAGCCGAAGCGCACCGCCAGAGCACTGGCCCGGATATTAAAAGCGGATCGCCGAAAAATCCTTAAGAAACTAATAGCCAAAAGCCCCTTTGTCTGGATCAAGCGTCAGGCCAACCCGAAAGAGAGCGCTGCGGTGAGGGAGCTGGCATTGGCCGGAATTGAATTCGTGCCTGAGCGCAACCGTTTCTACCCCAATAAGACACTGGCATCCCAGGCCCTTGGTTTTACCGGCCTTGATGGCTATGGACTTGAGGGAATTGAGTTTTCCTATGACCGCTACCTGAGGGGAACCAATAGCAATCAGATGGTTTACAAAGACGCCCTGGGCAAGGTTTTCAGCGAGCAGCAGGCTGCGGCCGGTCTCAACTATGGCAACAATATTATTCTGACCATCGATCGCGCCATCCAGTACATCGCTGAAAGCGCTCTGGAGGAAACCGTAAAAGAATTTTCTGCCCGTTCCGGCATGGCCATTGTGATGGAGCCCTCAACCGGGGCAATCCTGGCGATGGCGCACGTGCCGCTTTTTAACCCGAACGCTTATACGGAGTTTAACAAAACGCTCTGGCGCAACCGCGCCATCACCGATCCATTCGAGCCGGGCTCAACCATGAAAATATTCAGCGCGGCCGCGGCCATCGAAACCGGTAACATCAAGGCCCACGATATTTTTTTCTGTGAAAACGGCGCCTATAAGATCGGTCGCAATGTTGTGCACGACATCAAAAAACACGGCTG
Organism: Deltaproteobacteria bacterium; assembly: GCA_024639185.1. Taxonomy (GTDB): domain Bacteria; phylum Desulfobacterota; class Desulfobacteria; order Desulfobacterales; family JAHEIW01; genus JAHEIW01. The sequence continues at coordinate 2,752 of JAHEIW010000198.1, forward strand.
GCTGTCTTTGCAACAGATCATAAAATATTCAAGCAATATCGGCGCGGTAAAGGTCAGCGAGAAGCTCGGCCGCAAGCGGCTTTACACGATGTATCGCAAATTTGGCTTCGGTAGCAGAACCGGAATCGACTCTCCCGGTGAAAGCGCTGGTAGCCTGACGCCTTACAAACGCTGGACCACGATTGATACCGGCGCCATTTCATTCGGTTATGGTGTCTCGGTATCCGCCCTGCAACTGGTTACGGCGGCTTCCGTCATTGCCAACGACGGTCTTTTAATGAAGCCATTTTTTGTGCAGGCCATCACAAATCAAAACCATGAGCCCTTAAAGCAGTTTCAGCCGCAAACGGTCAGGCGGGTGGTCTCTGCCCGGACCGCCCACACGGTCAGGGCCATTATGAAGACCGTCATCACCGAGGGCGGCACCGGTGTCAATGCCGCTCTGGAGGGTTATACGGTTTGCGGCAAAACCGGCACCGCCCGCAAGCTGGATGAGAGCGGAAGCTACTCAAAGAGCAACTATATCGCCTCTTTCGTCGGGTTCACCCCGGCTGACAAACCCAAACTGGCGATTGTCGTCATCATAGATGAACCCCAGGGAAAATATTACGGCGGAACGGTTGCCGCACCGGTGTTTCGTCGGATTGCCCGCGAAACGCTAAATTATCTGAATATACCGCCCGAAAGCGGTACAAAACAATTTGCGACTTCACGCAGAATCGAGGCCAGAGGGTGAAACTGTCCGATCTGGTTTGGGCGATCAAACCATTATCTGTTGAGCATAGGGGTGCTGATAAAAACATAAATCTTCAGATCGGCTCGGTTCATTATCGTTCGCAGGAGGTTAGGCCTGGCGGGTTGTTTGTCGCCATCGCCGGCCATACTGCCGACGGCCATGATTTCATTGAAGATGCAATCGAAAGGGGGGCGGCTGCCATCGTCTCTCAAAAGCAGATCAGCAGCCCAATACCAAACGTGCGGGTTGCCGATAGCCGTCTGGCGCTGGCAGATATTGCCGCTTGCTTTTACGGCAACCCATCAGAGCACTTAACGGTCATCGGCATTACCGGCACCAATGGCAAAACCACAACCGCTTACCTGGTGGAAAGCATCCTGCTACAGGCCGGGTTGGCGGTGGGCGTCATCGGGACTATTAATGTCCGTTATGGCGGCAACGCTTTCAACAACCCGATCACGACGCCCGAATCGCTGGATCTGCAACGAATTTTAAATGATATGCTGCACAGCGGCATCAGCCATGTTGTCATGGAAGCGTCATCTCACGCCATGGAACTTCAGCGCATCAGACGCTGCTGGTTTGACGTGGCGGTGTTTATCAACCTGAGCCAGGATCATCTCGATTTCCACGGCGACATGCAAACTTACTGGCAGAGCAAGCAGCAGCTTTTCACCGATTATCTGGTGGAGGGGCCCAAGCGCTCGCACGCGGTGGCGGTTATCAACTGCAACAATGCCAGCGGTAAAGAATTGACGCAAAAGCTGACCGTTCCTGTATTGACAACCGGGCAGGGGCCGAATGAAAACGTTCACGCCCGAAACGTGGTTTGCGGGCCCGGCAGTATCGAGGGCCAGCTGCAGACCCCGGGTGGCAAATTTAATTTTAAATCCCGGCTGGTCGGCGAGCACAATCTGGAAAATATCCTCTGCGCGGCCGGTGTGGGGGCGGCGCTGGATATTTCAAACGCGGATGTGAAATCCGGAATCGAGACCGTTTCAGCCATTCCGGGGCGCCTGGAATCCATTGAAAACAGGATCGGCCGCTTTGTGTATGTTGACTATGCCCACACGCCTGATGCGCTGGAAAACGTGATCATGGCCTTAAAGGCGGTGATGGAAGAGAAAATGATCTGTGTGTTTGGCTGCGGCGGTGACCGCGATAAAGAAAAACGGCCGCTGATGGGTGAAATCGCCGCGCGCCTGTGTGATCTGGCTGTGATTACATCAGACAACCCGCGTACCGAAGATCCGATGGCGATCATTGCTCACATTGTCGAGGGGGCTCGAAGAGCCAAAGGCCGGCGATACCGGCCGCCTGAATTGAACAACGGATTTAAACATAGAGGCTATGTGGTCGAGGCCGACCGCAAACAGGCCATCCGGCTGGGGATTGAAATTTCCAGACCGGGAGATACCGTGCTGATTGCCGGAAAGGGCCATGAAACCTATCAAATTATAGGGTCGACCACAATTGACTTTGATGACCGGCAGGAAGCCAGGAAGGCGCTGGGCGCCGTCAGTCGTCCGTAGTCAGTGGTCAGCGGTTGTAGACGATAGATACCAACAATACCAGATTCAGCACTTATGCTTTTAGGCGTGAATAAGATCAAATATCGCTGAAGCGACTGCAGAATATATAAAGCAGCGTTTTGGCGACGGACAACGGACAATGGACAACGAACATTCTCCAGTATGGACATTAACAGACATCCTGAAAGCCACCGGCGGTGATCTATTGTGTGGTGACGTCATGCAGGAATTTGAAAACATTGGTATCGATTCGCGCGGCATTGCGCCTCGGGATGTGTTTGTTGCCATTGCCGGTGACAATCATGACGGGCATGATTTTGTAAACGACGTTGTTCAACAGGGTGTCAGCGGCCTGATTGTCAGCCGGGACAAATCAGCAGACTTAGACCTCGCCGATTGGCAGACCCGGCAGATCGCCTGTGTGGCCGTTACCGATACCACCCGGGCGCTGGGTGACCTGGCAGCCTATCATCGTTTGCGAACCGACGTGCCGCTGACGGCCA
>JAHEIW010000199.1 GCA_024639185.1 Deltaproteobacteria bacterium
CGGGTAGTGTACTGGGAGAGGGCGATCTGCCAGGCTTCCTGAAAAATTAGATCCAGTGGCGGCACAGGTTCAGGAGCATGAATTTTGTCCTGATACCAGAATTGCGCTTTTTCCCATTCCGCTCTGTCTTCGGAAAAAAGGTGGTGCGTCGGATACATTTCTTCCCAACCTTCAAGTTCAGAAGGGACCTCAAACTCATGAGGATCCGGGAATCTACCAGGTTGATCGGCCATTTTCTTCCTCCTTTTCATGGTGAGGTTAAACGCTATTTGGTGAGTTTACACAATTTTTCGGAACAATTTTAAAGGCTTTCGGTCGGAGGAACTGGAACTCGAATGCATTGTCGTACCAGTTGAGGCGTGAGCACAGAAGCCTGAAATTAAATAAGATTCAATTTTTATGAACCAATAAAAAAAAACTGTCAAACCAATTTAATTTATGCTATGCATAAGCTCTGTTTATGGATTAAATCTATCCATAAAAAAAAATTAAGTATGTTGAATTTTAACCAATTCAGAGTTTTTTATTATGCGGCTAAAAACCTAAATTTTACAGCCGCAGCCGGCGAGCTGTTTATTACCCAGCCAGCGGTTACCGCTCAGATCAAAGCATTTGAGGAATTTTGTAATCTGAAATTATTTAAAAAGAGAGGCCGCAAAATTTACCTGACCGATGAAGGACGATCGCTCTATCAATATGCGGCTAAGGTTTTCAAATATGAAAAGGAAATTGAAGCGACCATCGATGATATGCGAGAACTCAAGCGGGGCATTCTCAGCTTGGGGACAACCAAGGCCTATGCCCGTTATTTTATGCCCCTGATGATCACCACTTTTCACCAGAACTATCCCCAGATTAAGATTCAACTGAATGAGGGCAGTTCACTGGATATGATCCACAGTCTGCTGGATTTTAAAATTGAGGTGGCCATTATCGCCAAAGCTGAAGATAACCCTGAAGTTCATTTTTTCCCGTTTAGCCAGGAGGAAATGGCGGTGATCTTGTCGCGCAAACATCCCCTGACGAAAAATAAAGCGATTTCTTTTGCTGATTTGGCGACAATTCCTTTTATCATGAAAGAAAAAGGCTCCGGTACACGCAGCCTGGTGGAAGAATTATTTGAAGCCGAAGGATGTACCCCCAATATTCTAATGGAAACCAGTAATACCGAATTTATCAAACAGCTGGTGCAGCGCGGTGAAGGGGTATCATTCGTTGTCAAAGAAGCCGTGGCGGCAGAACTGAAAGAAAAAAAGCTGACGACGGTTCCCCTTAAAGGCCCCAAAGTGTATCTGGATGTCAGCATTGCCTATCTAAAGGACCAGGTGCTTTCACCGCCTGCGAAAGCGTTTGTCGATACCTTGATCGGTTTAAAATCAGAGGAATTGCACCCCATGGGAATCGGGCTCTTGATGGCCAAAATATTGTCCCAGCGTAAAGAGGAGCAAAGAAAAGTTTCCAAGATACGGAAGTTTCCATGATCAATCGACCTGTTTTTAAGCAAATCTACCAGCTGGCGCGACCTTATCTCAACACCCGACGCAATGATGTTCACATCGACATCTCCCTGCAGTATGCGCGCCAGTTGCTAAATGCCGAAGATGGCGAGCAAAGCATTGTCATCCCAGCCATCATTTTACATGATGTGGGCTGGAAAAAAGTGCCGCAGGACCTGCATTTGAAAGCTTTCGGGCCCAGAGCGACGTCACCGGAGATAAACCGGACGCATGAAGAAGAAGGCGTAAAAATTGCCAGCGATATCCTGTCTAAAGTTCAGTATGATAAAGACAAAATATCTGAAATACTCGACATTATTGACGGTCATGACTCCCGCCAAAAGTCGTTATCTATTAATGACCGGATTGTAAAAGATGCCGATAAACTATTTCGCTATTCCCAGAAGGGCTTTGAGATTGACAATCAGCGCTTTGAAGAGACCCATGCGGAGGGATTAAATCGCCTGCGTAAATATTTGAACCGCTGGTTTTTTACTCAAACCGCTTTTCGTATCGCGAAGGAAGAGCTTAGAAAACGAGAAAAGGAAGCCGGGCGATGATTCGAGACTGGACGATTTTAAAGCGCGAGCGCGTGGCAGATTACAAAATTTTTTCTCTGCACAAAAAACAGGTGCGTTCACCACGCACGGGCGAAACCAGCCAGGCGCATGCCATTGAATTTCCTGACTGGGTGTTGACTCTGGCGCTGACACCACAGCAGGGGATCGTCATGGTACGCCAGTACCGGCACGGCAGCGAGCAGGTACATCTGGAGCTGCCCGGCGGTCTGGTGGACCCGGATGATACCTCTCCGGAATTGTCTGCCCAAAGGGAGCTGCTGGAAGAAACCGGGTTTAAGGTGTCCAATATGCGGCTGATCGGAGAATGCTATCCTCAGCCGGCCATTTTGAGTAATCGCTGCTTGTTCTACCTGGCAGAAGACGCTGTCAAAGCTCAACAGCAGAATTTGGATGCTGGTGAAGACATAGAAATTATAACCATACCGCTCAACCAGATCAGAGCGAAAATCGAGAGTAAAGAAATTGATCATGGGATGGTGCTGTTGGCCTTCTTTTTTTTCCAGATGAGTAGCGGAAATGTTTGACAATCTTTCTCAACTTGCTGTTTTCGATATAGCTGTCAGTTGGGGCCTTTGTACTCTGATCTGGCTGGTCCAAACTATCATCTATTGCACAAATGCCTCCAGTCCGGCAAAGACGATGCTTGCATTCGACGTCTGGTAAACACGAATTGGGTTCGAACCATCGCATGGAGCGTGAAAGCAATTGCTGTGACAATTGGTGTTGGCAAATTCGTTTCATAGCGGGTCGTCAACATATATGAAAATCCCAAGATCTATTAAAAGGAGAAACAATACATGTCTGATATAAAAAAGAATTTTTCAAGGCGAGATTTTATCAAGCGTGCCGGCGCCGCTGGTGTCGGAGCGGCATTGCTTCCCTTAAGCGTGCTCAATAATGCTCATGGCAGCTCAACAACCAATGCGCCCGAACAAATGATGGTGCCAAAGCGGCCCTTTGGCAAAACTGGCGCCAATGTTTCTATTCTTTCTTTAGGGGGTGTTTTAAAGCCTTCTGATCAGCTCGTATTCCGGCAGGCCTATAAAACAGGTGTCACCTATTGGGATACGGCCGATTCATATGGCTGGGGAAAAAACGAAAAAGCCATCGGAAAGTATTTTGCCAAGTATCCGGATGATCGTAAAAATGTTTTTCTGGTGACAAAAGCGGCGACCTCAAACCCAGAAAAATTAACCGAAAAATTAAATACCTCGCTGCAAAGAATGAATACATCATACATTGACATGTATTTCATTCATTATGTCAGCAATGTAAAAAAGGAATTAACCGCTGCCGTTAAAAACTGGGCTGAAAAGACGAAAGCCCAGGGCAAAATCCGTTTGTTTGGGTTTAGCGCCCATAAAAATATGGAGGACGGGTTGCTTGCCGCTGCCAAGCTGGGTTGGATCGACGGCATTATGATGAGCTACAACTATCGGCTAATGGTCCAGGACAAGATGAAAAGAGCAGTTGAAGCCTGTGTTGAAGCGGGAATCGGCTTGACCGCCATGAAAACACAGGCGACTTTCTCGGCCAATTTTTATGCATCCATCGGATCTGAAACCGATGATGCCCTGAAGATGACTGAAAATTTTTTAAAAAAAGGGTATACCGAAGAGCAGGCCAAGCTAAAAGTGGTCTGGGAAAATCCTCATATTGCCAGTATTTGCTCGGCGATGCCCAACATGACCATTCTAAAGGCCAATGTTGACGCTGCTTTGAATAAAAAAGAGCTGTCCGGGGCGGACCGTCAACGCCTGCAGCGCTATGCGCAACACACAGCCCCAGGCTACTGTGCCGGTTGTTCGCAAATTTGCGAATCCGCTACCGATTTGGATGTGCCAATCAGCGATATTCTACGTTGCTCAATGTACCATCACAGCTACGGAGATCGTGTTGCGGCGCTCAGATTATTTAATGAAATTCCGGCAAATGTGAAGTCAAACATTCTTAAAGCCGACTATTCAAAAGCTGAAAAATATTGCCCCCAGAAGATCCAGATTGGCAAAGTTATAAAAAAAGCATATGACGATTTAATTTAAACACGATTAATTTAATACCGGAATCCAACGGTGATCAATTTAAACCAGCTCAGGGCATTTTATCAGGTCGCCAAATGCCAGAATGTCAGCCTGGCGGCCAGGCAGCTGTTTGTCAGCCAGCCGGCGGTCACTGCTCAGGTTAAGCTGTTTGAAGAAAGTTGTGGCCTCAAACTTTTCAAAAAAAAAGGTCGCAACCTGAAACTGACCGATGCAGGTAGCACGCTCTTCAATCATGCCAAAAAAATCTTTGAGCAGGAAAAAAAAATTGAAGAAGCCGTTGCCCAGATGAAAGAACTCAGAAGAGGCAATTTAAAATTGGGCTCGGCCAGAACTTACGCCCGCTATTTTATGCCCTTTTTGTTGACCGGATTCCGTGATGCCTATCCGCACATCAAGATTCATCTGGATGAAGGCAGTTCGCAGGAAATGATTCACAGCCTGATCGAATTGAAAAACGAAGTAGTGATCATTGCCAAGACCGAGGATATTCCTAATATCGCTTGCATCCCCTTCAGCCGGGAAGAGCTTGTACTAATTTTGCCGCCTAACCATCGCCTGGCCAATAATGACCGAATTCGTTTTGAACAATTGGCTGAAGAACCGATCATTATGAAGGATCCTGGCTCAGGCACCCGCAGACTTGTCGATGCTTTGTTTTCGGGTAAAGGTTTTACACCCCATGTTTTAATGGAAACCGGGGATGCTGAAATTATCAAGTTGCTGGTGCAACATGGAGAGGGGATTTCCTTTCTGGCGAAAGAGGCGGTGGCCGTCGAACTTCAAGAAAAAAAATTGGTCGCTGTGCCATTAAAAAAAGATCCTATTTTTTTAGACGTCACGATCGCGTATTTGAAAAATCAACCGCTTTCACCGCCTGCCCAGGCTTTTCTCGATAGCCTGAAAAAACTGGGGACAAAGAAAATGCGCTTCCAGGGCATGGGAGCCTTGATGGCAAAAATGCTTGCCGGAGAAATTTTATGATCTATTTGTGGTCGCTGATAATTCATTCAGCTACTTTCAACGGCTGGACAGATAAATGTTCCGACCTTTAAAAACCCTGATTTAAAAAAAATTCAACGTCAAAGGAGGCGTAAAATGGAAAAAAAATTTATAATGACGGCTTTTAGCAAAGATAGACCTGGAATTGTTGCGGATGTTACCGAAGTGATTTATGAAAACGGCTGTAATCTCGAGGACTCCACAATGACCAACATGCTGGATGAATTTGCCATTATCCTCCTGTTTGCCGGCCAGGGAGATAACCTGGAAGAACAGTTATCAGGAGATTGCCGGAGACTGGAAAGAGAAAAGGGCATAACGGCTTTTATCAGGCCGGTGGAAGCTGATGACCAAGGCAAAGCCGTCAATTTTACAAAAAAGACCATAAAGG
>JAHEIW010000200.1 GCA_024639185.1 Deltaproteobacteria bacterium
ATCACTGAGACCTATCTTTGGTAACTTAAACCTTGATAACATACCAAAATCTTTCAATTAAATATCCTTTCCGGGAAAAACAACATACCGGGCTGTTTCTCACCGACAGGGGGTAAACGCTTATGTATTTAGGCCGTTCAAGGATGCATAAAGGATTGTGCGTTTTATGGAGGGTATCCTTGATTATCTGAAGGGTTAACTGTGCAGTTACCACCGACAGGTTCTGCCTACTGTATTGAATACGATAATAGCATATTTGCAATAAAGATAGAAGGATGAAATTGAATCGGTACCGTTTTGAAAGGAAATTTCGCTTGCGGTTCAGTTATAAATTATTTGATTTCAGGGGCTTATACTCAGTTTGGCCTCCTGCGAAAAATTGAGATATAAACCTGGCAAAGGGTGTTTGAACTTTATTTGGGAGGTATATAATTCGCCACGTAATAATCGTCGATGATTTTTCGGGCCTTGAGTGACTCGCCGAAGTCCCGGGCGGTTTTTTTATCCGCAAAATGAGAAATTCGCACCTGATACCATTTTTTATCGGCGCTGATGGCTTCGCGCCAGTATGCATCTAAACCCTGTTTTTGAAGCTGTTCGACATATTTTTTGGCATAGGTTGGTTTGAGATAGGCCGCCACCTGCAGGGTAAACGGGTCGGTGATAACTTCAGGGGCTTTTTCTACTTTCCGGGCGACGGGCTTCTCAACCTTGATCAGATGCGAAGCCGTGTTGATCACCAGGGCAATGACGGCTGCTGCCAGAACCGTCAGCAGGACGCCTGCCAGCACTTTTCTTGACTGTGCCGATTGCAAGGGCCGGCGAACCAATCGTAAAAACCATGCGGGTGCAGCGATGATGTCTTCATAAAAGGTCTTCAGCACGGCCCCGGTTGATTTAAAAAATGATGCCCGCTGTTGACGGGATTGCGGCATCGCCTGTTTATCGGAAGGCTCAACCGGGGGATTGAATCCGGTGCTCATTTTTTTGATGTCAACCGGGTCGAGGCCTTCCAGGTATGCATAGGCCTGTTGCAGCTGTGATTTGTTGCGCTCGCCAGGCGAAATCCAGCGCACACAGGCCGCAATGCCTTTTAAGATGGCAGACCGCTGATCGCTTTTTTCCATTGCTTTAAGGTAAATCTCCAGCGCCCACTCGTCTGCCCGTCTTTCCTGCAAAAAGAGCGCTGCCAGATCATTGAGGAAGCCGGCCGACACTTTTTCTTTGGCCCCCACCGCCCGTCGGTAGGTTTGCAACGCTGGAAAATCTGTTCTTTCCAGCATCAGATAATAACGGGCCAATATCGTCTGGATGGTCTTATTTTGAGGCTGCGCACGGCCGATAAGATATACCAGTCCCTGGTGATCTTCTCTGAGACCACCGCGATTATCGACATGTTCGATCCAGCTTTCGGCAACTTCCTCATCTCGCGGATTGGTGTGCAGGTAAGATACCAAAAATCTCTCAGCGGCATCGCTTTTGCTGGCGCGAGCCAGGTAGAAACGGGCAATACGTGCCCTTAAGGGCACGGCTTTTTGCTTTTTGGCTACCGGAGAAATCAGAAAACTGTCGAAAACGGCTAAAGCGCGCTGGAACCGGGTTTCGGCCTCGGCCACCATGCCATCTCTTTCAAAAATGCCGGCTTCATGTATGAGATGCTGAACGGTGCTCAGCCCCCATCGGTTTGTAACCCAGCCGACCAGCACAAATGCGACCACCATAATGAGCAAAACCGGCAACGGTGTCCAAGCAAGCCCGATTCGGTCCTGAAAGGAAGGCAGCACCCAAAGGCTGGCGGCACCGCCGAAAAGAACCGTCAGCCACAATCGTGCGGCAATATGTTTAAAAAATGAAAGCATGGTCTAGTGTATGGTGTATGGTGTTTTGTGTTTGGTGTTTGGTGGTCTATCATTTATATTCAGCGGATCAGGCTCTAAACACTAAACACGAAATACGAAACACTCGTTAATTTAATTTGAAACGCTCAACAAATTTTGTGCATCGGTTGAGCGATTGCCGAGGTTGCCGTAGCTACACGGCGGATGGCGTTCCGCTATAGTCGCCTATGCGGAACGGCATCTAACACAGTAGATGCGGTAAGATCAGCAAGCCCGCAGGGTTTCAAATTAAAAATACTATAATCGATAGAATTCTCTAAAATAAGACTATTTACCCTATTTTTAATTTGAAACGCTCAACAAATTTTGTGCATCGGTTGAGCGATTGCCGAGGTTGCCGTAGCTACACGGCGGATGGCGTTCCGCTATAGTCGCCTATGCGGAACGGCATCTAACACAGTAGATGCGGTAAGATCAGCAAGCCCGCAGGGTTTCAAATTAAAAATACTATAATCGATAGAATTCTCTAAAATAAGACTATTTACCCTATTTTTAATTTGAAACGCTCAACCGATGTCATTCTGGGGGCAGCTCTTCTTCCTTAATAGTAGACTTGTCTGTTGATTCGACAAAAGGCCGACCCACCGTCTGCGTGGCGGGTTCATCTCCCTTTTGCAGGGTGGCTTCATCCATGATCTCTGCTGGCGATCTGCCCGTTGGCGTTTCGGTGGGTTGAACCGGCACAGCAGATGCTGTTTGCCCTGCACGCAAGGCCACTTTTACCTTATTTTGTACCCACGGGCCAGCAATGGCCCCGTTAATCGGATCTACTGTTGCAAAGTGAATATCTGATGGAACAGCAAATTCCCTGGCCGGCTCCCCGCTGGTAGCCTTGATCATAAAATCCCCCCAGATGGGCGCTGCCCCCCTACCGCCGGTAATGCCGACTTTGTTTACATCGCGCATGCTGATACCGCGATCATATCCCACCCAGACGCTGACACTTAAAGTTGGTGTGAACCCGGTAAACCAGGCATCGCGATAATCATCCGTGGTCCCAGTTTTGCCGGCTGCCGGCAGATCGAAGCCCAACCGCCGGATGACGCGCCCGGTGCCACGGGTCAGTACACCGCGCATCATGTCGACAACCTGATAGGCAATACTGGCGTCCAATGAGCGCTGGCCACGCACGATATGCTCCTCCAGCACCCGGCCCAGAGGATCCTCCACCCGACGGATCCAGAACGGTTTATGCTGAACGCCGCCGGTTGCAAAAGTGGCAAAGGCCGCCGCCATCTCCAGCGGGCTGACACCGGAGGTCCCCAGTGCGAGAGAATAAACGGGTGACAGAGGACTGTTGATTCCACAGCGACGGGCCACATCGATCAGCGTTTCGGGTCCGGCGCGTTCAACCAATTGCGCCGCCACGGCATTGACACTCTTCATAAGGGCCTGCTTTAAGATCATGGGGCCCTCGTATTCGCGCCCGAAATTTTTAGGCCGCCAGTCAGGAGCACCGACGACCGGAACCGTTATGGGCTTGTCTACAAAAACGCTGGTCGGCATCAATTTTAGTTTTTCAAAGGCCGCATAATATAAAAAAGGCTTAAAACCGGATCCGGGCAGGCGGTTATTTTCAACAGCACGGTTGAATTCGGTTTCCGAATAATCCCTTCCCCCGACCATGGCTTTGACGGCCCCGGAGGTACATTCAACTGCCACCAGTGCGCCCTGAGGATGCGCTGAAGAATGGGTTGAGCCCGCATCGTCTGTACGGGCAATTCCCGACAGTTGATCGAGCTTTAGGAGTCCGCTTTGCAAAGATTCAATGGCCCAGGCCTGCTGTTGGGGATCCAGGGTGGTGCTGACTTTTAGCCCGCCATGGTAAACCACTTCAGGGCCGTAACGCTCTTCGAGGTCATGTAAAACCAGATCCAGAAAGTAACTGCCCCTGGGTGTGCCGGCGGCAAGAGGTGCCAGTTGCAGATCGGCCCGGGCAGCTGCTTCTGCTTCTTGGCCCGCAATGTAACCAACCGCAACCATCCGTGCCAGCACCAGCTGCTGTCTTTTTTGGGCCCGCTCAAAATAGCGGTATGGGTTATAACGGGTAGGCGACTTGGGCAGACCGGCCAGCAGTGCGGCTTCAGCCAGATTGAGCTCCAGGGCTGGCTTTCCGAAAAAGGATCGGGCCGCCTGCTCAATTCCATGAGCCCCGACACCAAAGGGTATTTGATTCAAATAGGCTTCTAATATTTCACGTTTGCTGTATTGGGTTTCAATCTGCAGCGCCACCATCAGCTCGCGAAACTTGCGCATATAGGTTCGCCGGTAACTGAAAAAAAGGTTTTTTGCAAGCTGCTGGGTAATCGTTGACGCCCCCTGGATTTTTCCGGGTTTAAAAAGCGTTATCCACAGGGCTTTAAGCGTGCGTAGCTTATCAAGGCCGTGATGCTCCCAGAAACGATGGTCTTCGGTGGCAATGACCGCCTGAATAAATTCAGGCGAAATCCGATTAAGGGGAACGACTTCCCGACCGCCGATGATCATCAATCTTTCACCGGAAGACGCAAATATTTCTGTCGGCGGTGTTTCGATGATGCGCCCGAGGGGATCCGGTACCCGGGGTAAATCGCGCAGCGCAATGAAAAACAAACCGGCCGACAGCAAAGCGCCCAGGCCCGCCAGCGCTAGCGCCAAATAAAAAAAGATGCTGAAGCGGCGCATCCATGCGGCAAACATACTCATTAACGTGTCCAATCCTGTTTTTGTTCTTCAGATTGGCCGGTTGCCTGATCCTGATCCAGGCCTTCAAGATGCGCTCGCAACCGCCAGACCGCCCACTCCTGGCCCTGGACGACCAGAACCCGGTGCTCGTTGTTGGCAAAGAATTCAAAACCCAGTTCGATAAAACCGGCCTGGGTTTCATCTGAAATGCCGACGCGCGTAATTTGACCGGGAGTCGCCAGCAACAATTCCGGATGCGGCAGCATACTGTGACGGGCTTCTTCGTGAAATGATTCCAGGGATTCAAAAAATTGATCGGCCGTATAAATACGATTTTTAAAGTTCGGCAGCTCATCCAATGATTCGGCAAGGGCCACTTCACCGCGCTGCAATTGGGACAGCAGAACCGAGCTCAGTTCAAGCTGTCGCAAAACGCGATTGTTGGCATCCAGCAGATAAACGGTCAAACCGCTGCCGGATTTTTCAAAGTACGTCCGTCGCCATTGCGCTTTGCTAACAAACGTCAGCAAATCAAGCGGCGTTATTATTTCGCGGGCAATCGTGGGTGCCAGGCGCATGTAAAGCTGGCGGAAATGATCGGCTGACAGCATGACCCCGTTTTCGGGCGTGACGCTGGCGGCAATCTGAGTAAAAGAGGCTGCGCTGCGGGCTTCACGCTGCAAGGCCTGACGGTCGGTTATGATTTGTTCCAAGGTTTGTTGGGCTGTGCGGGTTTGATGGCTTTTTTCCCAGATGGAGCCGGATTCGGGTCGTTCTGAATTCGTGGTAACCAGATAGGATCCCAGCAACCGTTCGATCCAATCAAATCGAAGCTCCAGAATAAAAACGGCGCAAATCAGGGTAAGGATCAAAAGGGGGCGCAGGGCAAACATTCTTTTGCCCCATTCTTTAAAATCGCTTGGCTCGGCCCAGTC